>JASHTZ010000517.1 GCA_030040295.1 Terriglobia bacterium
ATTCGTCGTCGGGGCGGACTCCTCGCGGGGCTTTGGACTGGATCCGCACGGCGAAATCGTCGGGGCGGAACAGTTCGAACACCAGCGGGCTGTCGCCCGGGAACTGGCCCAGCACTCCGGAGAGTTCTTCTATGCTTTCCTCGCGCAGGGTTTCCAGGCTGAGGCGGATTCTTAACTGCGGCTTCGAGCCGTTCACGGCGGCTTCGAGGGGTTTGGCTTCATTCACCACCACGCGCGGCTTCTGGTTTTCCTCGTGGCGGACTCGGCCTTTGATCAGCAAGGCGGCGTCGGGCTTCAGCACGGCCTGCAACTGCTGGTAAGCCTGGGGGAAAACCAGCAGCTCAGTGGACCCTCGCTGGTCTTCCAGGTGGGCGTTGGCCCACAAATCGCCTTTCTTGCTGGGCTTCACGCGCAGGCCGCGCAGGATTCCCGCCAGCGTTACCGGCGCTTCGTTTTCCATCTCTTCAATCGACGAGCTGTCATAGCGGGTGAGAGCAGCGAGGCGCGGCAGATATTTTTCCAGCGGGTGGCCGGTGACGTAGAAGCCCAGAACTTCCTTTTCCGCCGCCAGGCGCTCGGCTTCCGTCCAGTCGGGCGCGTCGGGCATCTCGAACGGCGGAGGCGGCGGAGCGTCCGCGCCACCCATAAAGAGCCCGTGCTGGCCGCTTTCCGCCTCGCGCTGGCGCTTCTGACCGAGCTCCATGGCGCGGTCGAGGGAAGCGAGCAACTGCGATCTTCGCGCTCCGAGCGAATCGCACGCTCCGGCCTTGATCAGGCTTTCCAGCACGCGCTTGTTCATCAGGCGCAAATCGATGTGCTCGCAGAATTCCACCAGATTCTCAAAGCGGCCCAGCTTGCTGCGCGCGGCAAGCACTGAATCGATGGCCGTCGCCCCCACGTTTTTGATGGCCGTCAGACCGAAGCGAATGGCATTTCCCGCGGGCGTGAAATCCTTGTCGCTCAGGTTGACGTCGGGCGGCAGAATTCCGATTCCCATGTCCTTGCTTTCGGCAAGATACCGAATCAGCTTTTCCTGGTTGCCGATTTCTGTAGTCAGCAGCGCAGACATGAATTCCACCGGGTAGTGCGTCTTCAAATACGCGGTGTGAAATGCCACCAGCGCGTAGGCCGCGGAATGCGATTTGTTGAAACCGTAGCCGGCGAACTGCTCCACCAGGTCCCACAGTTTGCGCGCCTTGGCGGCGGGCACGTCATTCTTGCGCGCTCCGGCCAGAAACTTCTCCTTGTTGGCCACCATTTCCTCAATCTTTTTCTTGCCCATGGCGCGGCGCACCATATCGGCTTCCGCCAGTGAAAATCCCGCAACTTTGTTGAAGATCTGGATCACCTGCTCCTGGTAGACGATCACGCCGTAGGTTTCCTCCAGAATTTCCTGGAGTTGCGGGAGGTCGTAAACAACTTCCTTCTTGCCCGTGCGGCGCGCGATGTAATCGTCAATCATCTGCATGGGTCCGGGGCGATAAAGCGCATTCAGGGCGGTGAGGTCGGCGAGGCGCTGGGGCTTGACGCGGCGCAGAATATCCGTCATGCCGCGACTTTCAAACTGGAAGATGCCGGCCGTCAGACCTTTGCCGAGCAATTCGTAGGCCGAGGGGTCCTCCAGCGAGACGGCATCAAGGTCCAGCTTCTCGCCCCGCGTCTTTTCGATCAGCTTCACGCAGTCGTCGATGACGGTGAGCGTGGCAAGGCCTAGAAAATCCATCTTGAGCATGCCGATTTTCTCGAGATCGTCCATCGCATACTGCGTGGTGATTTCATCCTTGTTGCTCTTGTAGAGCGGCACGATTTCCTGAAGCGGCTGGGGCGAAATCACCACGCCCGCAGCGTGCGTTGAGGCGTGGCGGACAAAGCCTTCCAGGTGCCCTGCCACTTGCAGCAGCTCGGCAACGCGCGGCTCGGTTTTCTGAAGGTGCGCCAGCTCGGGCGTTTGCCTCAGCGCCTCATCCAGCGTGATGTTCAGCGTGCCCGGAATCAGCTTGGCAATGCGGTCGGCCTCGGCGTAATTCATGTCGAGGGCGCGGCCGGCGTCGCGAATGACGGCTTTTGCGCCCATGGTGCCAAAAGTGATGATCTGGCTCACGTTCTCGCGCCCATATTTCTTGGTGACGTAGTCGATCACCTCGCCACGGCGGCGCATGCAGAAATCAATGTCGATGTCCGGGAAGGAAATGCGCTCCGGGTTCAGGAAGCGCTCAAAGAGCAACTCGTTTTGCAGCGGATCGATATCCGTAATGTGCAGCGAATAGGCTACCAGGCTGCCGGCCGCCGACCCGCGCCCCGGCCCCACGGGGATGCACTGCTCGCGCGAGAAGCGAATGAAGTCCCAAACGATCAGAAAATATCCCGCAAAGCGCATCTTCTGGATGAGCGCGATCTCGCGCTCCAGGCGCTCCTCGTAGGCTCCGAGCGGATACTTCAGGCGGCCCGCGGCCTGCAGGCGATCCAGGCGCTCGCGGCGGCGGGCAAATCCCTCGCGCGCGACTTTCGCAAAAAAACTGTCGGGAGTTTCACCGGCGGGAACCTCAAAATGCGGAAAGACGTGCTCGCGCGCGTCCAGGTGCAGGTTGCATCGTTCTGCGATGTTCAGAGTGTTCGTGAGGCTTTGTGGAACTTCGTGGTCGAAGATTGCCGCCATTTCCTCGTAAGTTTTGAAGTAAAACTCGTTGGTGCGAAACTTCATACGGTTCGTGTCGCTCATGGTCTTGCCGGTCTGGATGCAAACCAAAACTTCCTGAGCGCGCGCGTCCGCCTGAGTGAGGTAATGCGCGTCGTTGGTGGCCACCAGCGGAATGCCCGTCTCGCGCGAGATCTGGGCCAATTGCGGGTTGATGCGCTTCTCCTCCTCCATGCCCTGGTCCTGGACCTCGAGGAAAAAATTCCCTTTGCCAAAGATATCGCGCAGATCGTAGGCCGATTGCCGGGCGGTGTCATAGCGGTCCGCCATCAGCGCCACTGCCACTTCGCCGCGCAGGCAGGCGGAGAGCCCGATCAGGCCGTCGGCGTGCCGCGCCAACAGGTCCTTGTCAATCCGCGGCTTGTAGTAGTAGCCCTCGAGATAGGCGGAGGAGGCCAGCTTCACCAGGTTGCGATATCCGCGCTCGTTTTCACACAGCAGCACGAGATGATTCGGGCGGTCGGCATCCGCCGTTCGGTCAAATCGGCTGGCCGGGGCCACATAAACTTCACAGCCGATAATGGGCTTGATGTTGCGCTTCTTCGCCGCCCCATAAAATTTTACCGCGCCGAAGAGATTTCCGTGGTCGGTCAAGGCGACCGCAGGCATCTTCAGGCTTGCGGCGCGATCCATAAGTTTTTCGATATCGCAAGCGCCGTCGAGAAGACTGTAGTCAGTGTGAACGTGCAGGTGAACGAAATTTTCGGAAGCCATCCACGAAGATTGTAGCAGAAAATGTTTCTCCTTGTACGAGTGCCGCCTCAGCCGCCTGGCGTTTCACTTTTCAGTTTGGGAAGCTCGGCTGTGAACTGATTTTGCGTTTTCGGTTCTGAGCAACCTTGAGGATTCCGCCTGTGGATATTTCTCAATCCCTGCAAAGGAGAATCAATTGCCCGCAGGATTTCACGTTAATTTAGGAAACCTCTCAAGTCCGTGTAACATCTAAATCCACTCAGTAATTCCCTTACCGGGGGTGTAATTATCCCAAGGTCAATTCCAAGGGAGGGCACAAAGCTTTAATCCGCCAATTTTCAGGAGGGGAACTCCGGCGTATGGCACTGAGCGGAAAGAAGATAGTTCTCGCGGCGAGCGACTCCGAATCCAGCGAATATTTAGGTAGCCAATGGCGGCAGATGCTTCTGGCCACACTCCCAGCGCGATATGCGCGTTATCTCGGAACCGACTGGTCCATCAAGAATGAAGTAAGCCCCGACGGCCGCGCGAAATACGTACCCCACGGCCTGCGTATCATCGAATCCCTACTGATCAACAAATTCGGCCCTGAAGACATTGCGGTGTGCTATCCCGACCAGATGGAGAGGTTCATCGGCGAGCAGACACGCGTCGTGGGCCTTCATGCGCACAATCCGCTGGGAATTACTTTCGCCACGGACATTTATCCTACTTTCTACGGCCGTGAGGTGGAGCCCATCAACGCGGCAGAATTCCGCCGCATGGTTGAGCACCCCGCGCTGCAGCGGCATCGCTCGCACTTGAAGATCATCGTAGGCGGGCCGGGCACGTGGCAAATCGAAAAGAAGAACCTTCAGGACGCCTGGCACATCGATACCCTGGTTCACGGCGAAGGCGAAAACGTGGCGGCTTCCCTTTTCGAATCGGCCCTGCGCGGCGAAACCCTGCCCCGGCGAGTCGAGACCGAAAGCCCGAAGTTGGACCTTATTCCGCGCATTCACCATCGCTCGACGTTCGGCACGGTGGAGATCACGCGCGGCTGCGGGCGCGGCTGCCAGTTTTGTTCCGTAGCCCTGCGCGCCGGCAAGAGCATTCCCATCGAGCAGATTCTGGACAATGTGCGCGTGCAGGCAGCGGAAGGCGCGGAAACGGTTCTGCTGGTCACCGAAGACCTATTCCTTTACGAGCAGGGCCCGAAATTTGACACCAACGTTCCCGCGCTCAAGAAGCTGTTTGAATCCATCGCCGCCATTCCCGGCGTCAAGCATCTTTCGCTCACGCACGGCACCATGGCTCCGGTCGTTCGCGACCCGGACATGATCGGCGAGCTGCAAATCGCCGTCGACAAGAGCCTGGACCAGCATCGCGCCTCAACGCACCCCGACAAGCGCTACCAGCACATGTTTGTGGGCCTGGAAACGGCCTCGCCGCGCCTGTTCAACCAATTCATGAAGGGGAAAGCCTACCCCTATCGCGCCGAGCAGTGGCCCGAAGTGGTGCTGAAGGGCATGGAGATTCTGAACAAGCACAACTGGTTCCCCATCTGCACGTTCATTCTGGGGCTACCGGGCGAGACTCGCGAAGACACCAAGATTTCTCTCGACCTGCTTTACGCGCTCAAGAACGCCAAGTGGTGCGTCATCCCCACACTGTTCGTCCCGCTCGAGGATACGCGCCTGGCCAGCCAGCCCAGCGCCAAACTCTTCGACCTCACCGACCTTCAGTGGGAATTCTTCTTCACCTGCTGGCGCTACAACATGGACTTTTGGCGCGGCGCCAACGTTTCCTGGCGCTTCAACGTGGGAATTCCGATTTACTATTACCTGATGGGGCGCAAACTCTTCGGCAGCGGGATCAAGTATCCTCTCTTCCGCCTCGGGCACTTCCCCGAACGCTTCCTGCGGCAGCATCTTTACCTCGATTTCAGCAACGGCAACGAGCCCCGCTTCCGGACCCCCGACATTGTCCCCATTCCCGACCATCGCCGCCGGCCGGAATTGCCCATCATCCAGCCGGAAGCCGCGCACGAGGAAACACTGGCCGTTTAGCAGTGTACGGGCCACCCGCGGAATCCTAAGGTTTGCAATTCCAGACGGTGAGATTGAAACCCATCTCTGCGCCGGCCGGCGAACTGGCGCGCTACTTGGTGTGCGGGAGTTCAGGAGTTTTCCATGAGAAAACCTGAATAAACCCGGGGTAAAAGTAACGTTTCTGACAGGATTGGGTGTAAAATGCGGGGCCGGGCGGTAGCTTCGAGCAAATGGCAGCATCTTAGAGGTAGGGAATGGGATCCCTCGATACTTCGGTTCCCTTTCGCGTGTTTCGGTGTCCAAAGTGCAAGGAATTCATTAACACGACGATGTCGCAATGCCGGTTCTGTGGCTCCCCGGTGGTTGCGTCGGCGGCTAAAGCTGCCGTGGAGGTCCAGACTAAACTGAACGCGGTTTGCTTCGACGCCAGTTATGTCATGGTTTTCGCACTTGGGATGGTGTTAGCTTCTCCCTTCGCCTTAGGCTACTTATTTCCTTTCGATCAACTCAGAGGTGTGATAGTTTTCGGTTTGTGCTTCTTGGCGGTGCCATTCCTGACGATCCGCTCGCTGTGGCGAATTAAAACGATTGATCGCCCCGACGAACCTGCCATCCGCCGCGCCAAGCCCACTCTTCAAAGGGCCCTGGCCATATGGATTGTGATGATCGCAGTCCTGGTGGTTATTGGGATTGCTCGAATGACTTCCCGGTGAGCGGACTTCTCAACGCATCCATTGTGGCCGGTTCCCCGGCTCGACACGGCCTGGGAGAACGCGCACGTCGACCGTGTAGCAGAGTCTCGCATTCCTGAGACTCTGAGACGCTACCCGCTCTACGCATTCCACCTTGCTCCAGTTACCAATTCTTGTTAATTTCTTCACACGTTCCTGGGAATCTTTTTCGGTCGATCGAAAAAACGTTCTGACCCCTTCCCGCGGGAATGGAGGCAAATACTATGGATGGAAAAAGTCCCTTCATCGTGCTGAACAACGGGGTCAAGATGCCGGCTCTCGGGCTCGGCGTCTTTCAGAGCTCGCCGGAACAGACGGCACAGGCCGTGGAAACCGCCATCGCCGGCGGCTATCGCCTCATCGACACCGCAGCGGCCTACCTGAATGAGCGGCAGGTGGGCGAGGGCATTCGGCGAAGCGGCATCGACCGCTCGGAAATCTTTGTCACAACCAAATTATGGATGACCGATTACGGTTACGAGCGCGCGCTGCGCGCCTGTGGAGTAAGCCTTCGCAAGCTCGGGCTGGATTACCTGGATCTGTATCTGCTCCACTGGCCGGTTCCTACAGACTTTGAGGCAACCGTGGAATCGTATCGGGCGGCCGAGAAGCTGCTTTCCGACGGCCGGACTCGCGCCATTGGCGTGTCCAATTTCAGTGAGAAACACCTGGAGAATCTCCGGGCAAGCGCGAAAGTGACTCCTGCGGTGAATCAGGTTGAACTGCACCCATTTTTCATCCAGCGTGAATTACGCGCCGCGCACGAGCGCCTCGGTATTGTCACCCAGGCCTGGTCGCCCATTGGCGGAGTCCACAACCGCAAGCGCCGTACAGACCCGAATGCAGCGGCCAGCCCGCTTGAACACCCCCTGATCGTCAAACTGGCGGCAAAGTATGGCAAAACCCCGGCTCAAATCCTGCTCCGTTGGCAAATCGAGCATGGGCTCTCCGCCGTCCCCAAGTCCGCTCGGCCGGAACGCATCGCGGAGAACATCAGTATTTTCGATTTTGTCCTCAGCAAGGAGGATATCGCGGCTATAGACGCGCTCGATACGGGCGCGCGCACTGGCATGAATCCCGAAATTGTGGACTCCAAGACGTTTCCCGTCAAGATCGAAGACTAATGCTGCATAATGAATATGCGTTAACGGGGGTCGCAGACGCCAGAGGGCGGGTGTCTGCGCCAGCCGGCGATTTCAGAGATGCCCCAGCCGGCGGAAACACCGAAAGTCATGGAGTTCATATGAACACGAAAAGTATAATCAGTTTCAGCGGCCTGGCCGCTGTATTCGCATTAATACTCTTGGGCGCCTCTGCTTCCCTGCCCGCTCAAGACACGATTCCGCTGCAACCACTGGCTCTCAACGCCCGCCAAGTCGAAGACGCGCTTTCTTACCTCGGCTCTCCCCTTCCCGCTGCCGACGATCACCGCATCGACCAGGCGGAGGCGGGCACGGACGAGGCTGCGGCCGTACGCGAGATCGAGGCGACGCTGGACAAGCACGTGCTGCTGGTGGTTTCGATCAATCCGGAAAGCCGCGTGACCGTGGACGCGGGCGAGGCGAAACCAGAACTCATCGAAGCCGGCACAAGAGTCTTTCTGGTTAAGGTCATTAACCAGGCCGGCGTCACGGCTCCACTCGTGGTCGAAAGTCCGAACAGCGGAAACGTCTACATCCAATCGCATGGCAGCCCCGAGCCCCAGCAAATCCTTACTCCCGAGGAGGCGCGGGAACGCTGGGCGGATATCACCCTTTATGACAAAAACCCCTTGCGCCCCCGCCTCTCCGGCATGCCGCTGGAATATCGAATTGTGGAGATTTACAGCCACGACAGCGGAATGCGCTCCGCGAAGATCAGCTTCAACGTTGGCCAGGGCACGCAGGACATCGGGTTTCGCAATGAGGTGGTGGTGACGTTCCATATCCTGCCGGCGAAACTCGTGACGTTTCACGTTTTGGACGAAAAGGGCCAGCCATCGTCTGCCGCCTTCACGATTACGGACGGCATCGGCCGGATCTATCCGAACCCGTCGAAGCGGCTCGCCCCGGACCTGTTCTTTCAGCCCCAGATTTACCGCGCCGACGGCGATAAAGTCGTCCTGCCGCCCGGACAGTACAAAGTGGAGTGCTCGATGGGACCGGAGTACATCGACCAGACGAAGGAGTTAACGGTCACCGACGGCGGGGACAATGAATTTTTGGTGGCCATGAAGCGCTGGATTGATCCCTCGGAGCTGGGGTGGTATTCCGGCGACCATCACGTCCACGCCGCCGGCTGCGCCCACTATGAAAACCCGGCGGAAGGGGTTACGCCCGATGTGATGATGCGCCAGATCGCCGGCGAGCATCTGAACGTGGGCTGCGTGCTCACCTGGGGCCCCTGCTATTATTACCAGAAGCAGTTTTTCACCGGAAAAGACAATCCCAATTCGCGGCACGATGAAATCGAACACTACGATCTGGAAGTCTCCGGCTTTCCTTCCAGCCACGCCGGCCACCTGGTGCTGATCGGATTGAAGGACCAGGATTACCCCGGGACAAAGCGGATTGAAGACTGGCCAACCTGGGACCTTCCCATCCTGCAGTGGGCCGAAAAGCAGGGCGCGGTGGTGGGCTTTGCCCATTCCGGTTGGGGACTGCAAACCGCCACGGATAAGCTCCCCAACTATGAAATGCCCGGCTTCGACGGCATCGGCGCCAACGAATACATTGTGGACGTGACTTATCCCCACGCGGTCAACTTCATCTCCACAATGGACACGCCCTATCCGTGGGAACTGAATATCTGGTACCACACGCTGAACGTAGGCTTCCGTACCCGCATCAGCGGGGAGACCGACTTTCCCTGCATTACCGACACGGTGGTTGGCCAGGGCCGGGTCTATGCCAAAATCGACGGGCTTCTGACCTACAAAGCCTATCTCGACGCAATTCGCGACGGACGCACCTACACGTCCGACGGACGCAGCCACTTGATGGATTTCTCCGTCAACGGAAAAGAAGTCGGAACGGTGGCTCCGGGCGAGCCCGAAGACAAAGCCAGTGAACTGGATCTCCCCGCACCCGCCACTGTCCACGTGCAGGTGAAAGCAGCAGCCATGCTGGACACCGTTCCCCACCCTGAGATTCACAACCTGCCCGCTGACCAGAAGCCTTACTGGCACATCGAACGCGCGCGCATTGGCGACACACGAAACGTGCCGGTGGAGGTGATCGTCAATGGGCAATCGGTTGCCACCCAAACTCTTCTGGCCGATGGCAGCATTCGCGATCTTTCCTTCGATGTGCCCATCGAAAAAAGCAGTTGGGTGGCGCTGCGTATTTTGGGTTCTTCGAATACGAACCCTATTTTTGTGGTCGTCGGCGGCAAACCTATTCGCGCCTCCGTGGATAGCGCCAAATGGTGCCTGGCCGCCGTAAACCAATGCTGGTCGCAGAAGGCGCCCAAAATCTCCAAGGCGGAACTACCCGCGGCCATCGACGCCTACAACCACGCCCGGGAAGTTTATCGCCAGCGGATTGAGGAGTGCTCCGCCGCGCAGCAAGCGGACGTTGGCAAGTAGCCGGGAGTAAATTAAGGCCGCATTGGGCCACAGGGTTCCCAACAAAATCAGCGGAACTTTGAGCGGCAGGCCGCACAACTCACTGTTGCCGGTCGGTGTTTGCCGGCCCATGCTCTGGACGAGGCGATGATCTTCTCATGATTTCTTTCCGATCAATACTCTGTGCAGGGATGGTGTTCGCTTCGTTTTCTGTCCAGGAGTTGATCGCACAGAAACAGGCGAATTCATCTTCCCCCTCAACGATCCACGCCACTTCCACTTTGGTGGTTCTCGATGTGACTGTCCTGGACAAGCACGACCATCCTGTAGTGAAGGGCCTCAGCGCGGACGACTTCACCATTACCGAGGACAAGAAGCCTCAGCACATATTTTCCTTCGAACCGCCGGAGGCGCACGCGGCGGGAGCAAACTCCGAAGAAGAAAATCCCTTGGGCAAGGCTCCGGTGAGCATCATCGTGCTCGACGTGCTGAACTCCAACTTCCAGGAATTCGGCTATATGCGGCACGCCGTGACCCGATTTCTTGACGTTCAGCCCAACCCGCTGAAATCGCCGGTGGAATTGCTGGTGCTGGGAAACCAATCGCTGAGAATGTTGCAAGGGTACACGACCAACAAGCAGGATTTGATCGATGCGCTTGACCATCTGCCCCCTGCCATGCCGTACAAACTCGGGGGCGATTTCGCGTGGCAAATGGAACGGTTCGGCCAATCGTATGATGCTCTTGTGCAGATTGCCCTCTTCAACCGGGGCGTGCCCGGACGTAAGAATGTCATCTGGGTTGGCCCGGCCAGCCCCGGCCTCGCGGAGTCAAACGTTCCGGACGAGATTGCAGTGAGAATAAAACGCTACGTCCACGAAACGGTCAATCTGCTTGTGGACGCGCGCATTACGCTGTATGTGATCCACCCCGACCTGAAGGTGGATTTCACCAAACCGCTTATCGCCAACCCCTGGCTGAGCTCGATGAACAAACTGATCAATCCTGAAACCGGCGATCCCCGCAGTGGAGACTTTAATTTCGGTACGCTCGTAAGCGAAACGGGAGGCAGGCTCTACTACAACCGCAACGACGTGGATGGAGAAATCGTCCGCTCGCAGCAAATGGGCTCAATGTACTACACGCTGAGTTATCAGCCGCCCCAGGGTGCCGCGGACGGCCGCTTCCGGCAGATTCGCGTGATCATGCGCGACCCGAACCTGCACGCCGTGACCAAGAATGGCTACTTCGCTCCTGACCAAACGGCATCCGCCGATCCTCACTGGCAGGCAAAAATGTCGCTTTATGAAGCTGCGGTCTCCACGCTTCCCTATACGGCACTGGATTTGAAGATTGCAGGTATCACGCGGCAGCCCGATGCGCGCTCGGCCGTGTTGACGCTGCAACTCAAGCCGAAAAATCTTGTATGGAGAAAGACGGAAGATGGCAAGAGTGCCATCAATTTAATGGTC
>JASHTZ010000518.1 GCA_030040295.1 Terriglobia bacterium
AATTGTCCCCGGAAGTTGCGAGAAGCAGATCTTGCGTGGCATTCACAGGATCCTGCACGTAATGGGTGTAGAAGTATCGCCCGAAGAGGTGATGCTTGCCCAATTCATAATCGACTCTCGGCAGAAATTGATTCTCATCATAGTCCACAGGAAGGCTGTAATAAACCAGTCCGTTCGAAGTTTGCGGCAGCGGGACAAGCCCCAAAACCTTAAGGCTGGCCGAGGGGAACATCGTGGAGGGAATTTGGTTGTCCAAAAAGGGCGACCTTGGGTTAGCATAAGGATTGTAGAGTTGCTGGGACGAATTGTTACAAATGCCGCTGGCATTAAAACCCGCAGTGCAAAGGGCTGAAAAATCGCCGGTCCGTTCCGCTGCGGTCGGCACGGTCGAGGGATTCCCCTGCGTGATGTCGTGGGACACAGTTCCCTGGTAATTTCCAAAGAAGAAGAGCTTATCCTTCTTGATCGGTCCGCCGAAACTTCCGCCAAACTGGTTCCGCTTTAACTGGTCGGGGGTGGCGGCAAAGAAATTTCGGGCGTTGAAGTCCTCGTTGCGCAAAAAATCAAAGGCGTCCCCGTGAAACTGGTTGGTGCCAGACTTGGTCACTACGTTGACGATCGCCCCGGAAGCGCGCCCATACTCAGCGCTATAGCTGTTGGTTTGAACGCTGAATTCTTGCACGGCGTCAGGATTTGGAAAAGGATTGCTAATGGTCGTGTAAATATCCTCATCGCTGCCGCCGTCGAGGTTATAGTTAACCCCTACGTAGCGCGCCCCTCCCGAGCTGATTTCCTGCGCGCCCGGATACACCACGGTTTGCGCACCCCCCGTGGCGCCCCGTGCATTGCCCGCAGTGAGGTCTTCCGTGCCCGCCGTCAATAAAACCAGTGCGGCAGGATTGCGCCCGTCGAGCGGCAGTTCGACGATATTGGTTTCCGCAATTACATGGTTCAGCGTCCCGGAGCGGGTCTCCACCATCTGGGCGTTGGCTTGTACAGTCACGGCCTGTGCCGCACTTCCCACCTTTAGGGTGACAGGCACCGTCGAGCTCTCGTCGGCCTTCACCACAATGCCCACCTGTTCGAAGGACGCGAAGCCCGCGGCCTGTACACTCACCTTGTAAGTTCCTACGGGAAGGAGAGGGATTAGGTATTCGCCATCGCTTCCGCTCCGGACGTCGCGGGTCAGCCCGGTCTCCAATGAGGTGGCCGTCACCGTTGCTCCGGGAACCACCGCTCCGCTGGGGTCTTGAATGGATCCGGCAATCGTCCCCGTGGGGACTGCCGCGGAAAGAATGGCACAGGGGCACACGACAGAGAAGAGAACCAGGCACGTCAGACGCATGACTTTCCTCCTTGCGAGAAAACTCGCATTTCTATTTCGCACCATTGATTGCCCAAGACGTTAAGTTAAGGTCAGTTCGCGGTTTCCAACGCAACTGCTTTAATCTGCTCATTCGGAATCCGAACGTAAATCGTAAGCGTGTGAATCCCTGGTCCGAGAGGAATACCATTGCTACTTGTAACCCATTGCCAGTCGGCTGAAGGCCGACCACTAAGCCGATCATCGCGCACATTAAAATTATCCACACTGAACAATGCTGTGGGGGCCTCATTTTGCGGAGCGCGTACTTGGCAACTGACCCTGTAGAAGCCCTGCTCTATCAAGCGCACCTGGAAGGAAGCGGTACCGGCTTTATTGACCTTAGTACTCAATAAGTCCAATGGAATCGCCGGCGGCAGGCCGGCTCCTTGCCCCGGCGGCCGGCTTGCCGGAGTCTCTAACGCCGCGAAAGTCATATACGACGGCACTGCCCAAGCTGGCGCCCGCAACGTGCCGGAAGCCGTCTTTATAAGTGGAGACTCTACGCTAGTAGCGTCGCTGGCGGGAATCTCAATTCGAACCGCGGAAGATTCTGCGATGGCGGTGACTTGCGGGACGACACCCGCTTTCAGTTCCGCGTTGACCGTGCCGCCGGTTCCCAGCGGATATACTTCATAACCTTGCACGGGAGGGATAATTCCGGCCTCAATTGTGCTCACCACCGGTTTGATCGGCTTACCATCAATTGTGACCGTACCCGCTCCCGCCGCAGGAAGCTCCAGCACCCACTCTCTCTCAGTCTTTGGCTTCAGATCTTGCTGCCATACATAGGTGGAGCTGCGGCCCGCCACCGTTTCAACATGGTGCCAACTCATCAAGGACCCAGCATAGAGAAACCAACTGTGGAAGCCAGCCGCCGCGAAAGGGCCGTAGGTTTGGACGGAAACGTTCTGACGGTTCGATTCCCCCTTCGCGGCGACCTGCCATACCTGGCTGCCCTCAGGAAAAGCCTCCGTGGCCGAAGCCATTTGGATGTCGGCCTGCACATCCCGGCTGTACATTCCCCAGTCGAATCGGCCAAACATCCAAATATCGCGTGGGGCATAATGACTTGCGGTTATGGCAACCAGCTCCTTCCATTGCTCGAAGGCCCGCTGCAAATGCTCCGCCGCCTTCGCTTTGTATTCCTGCTGGCCGCTGAATAGGAAAAGCGTAAGGTCAGCGGCGCCGCGGATCTTCTCTGCATAATAAAGGCCCAGATGCCCGTAAGCCTCATCGTCGGACTGCGCGGCCCGAAACTCAGCCGAGTAACTTCCTCCGGGGTCGGGGATGGAGGCGGCCAGAAGCGCCGTCCGTCCGTCGGATTCGGCCTCCTGCGCCACATCCAGAGGCGAACGGATCGCCTCCGCGGGCTTCGCCTGAGCGAGCACTTGT
>JASHTZ010000519.1 GCA_030040295.1 Terriglobia bacterium
TTGAGCACATAGTTGTTCTGGTGGAAATTGCCCATGATCGTGAAGTCTTTCTTGCGCGCCGCGCCGTAGCGGTAAATATCCTGGTAGAGATCCACCAGGTGGCCGCCGAAATTATTGTCATAGATCAGCGCGTCGGCGCCCGCGTCGATGGCCAGGTCCACGCGCTTTTTCAAGTAGTCGCGCCAACCAGGATTGGCCAGGTCCGCCATGTAACGCGTGACGCGGCCCATTTTTGAATAGTCGCCCGAGCCATAGGGAACCGGCTTGCCATCCGCGCCCATCTGCACCCAGTCCTTTGATTCGGGAACCTGCTGAAACATGTCCTCCCAGAAAATATTGGCCACGGATTCATACGCAATGACGTGAATTCCCTGGCGATGGCACTCGGCAATGTAACGCTGCAATTGCCGGCGATGGTTTTGCTCGGTGGGAATCGAAAATCCGTTGCTGAAGGTCACCCAGGCCACATTGATTCCCGCCTCGCGCAACAGGTGAATGGTGTCGAGGTTGTACCAGTTCGACATGGTGTAGAGATTGTCGGGGTAGGGGGGATTGAATCCCGGCCAGCCGGAGAGAATGGCCTTGGCGGTTTCAATGCGGCCGCCGTCCCAGCGGGCAATGCGAATCGCGCCGGACTTGGCCCAGGAAGGAACCGAGCCGGGCGCCGGCCCCTCGGGCCACTCTGCCGGATAACCTGAGCCCGTCTGCCGCGGCATGCCGTTCTCGCTGCCGACTTGGGCATTTAAAGCCAGGACCAAAGTGAAGGCGATGAAAAGGAACAGAATCTTCTTCATGGGGATTCCTCCTCCGGACAGAAGCAATTTCCCATATGAGAATTACTGTGACCAGAACCGCCCCGCATTATCTCACCGCGCACGCCAATTCCGCATTGCCTTCATGAGTCGAGTTCGAAATAATGCGGGAGCAAAATGCCGAAGATTCCGGCACCGCCGAGAAGAGATGAAGGGGCGCATGCTCGACATTCGAGAGATTTCCAAAGATTTGCTACGATGGCGGCGGGCAATCTCTGCCCTATTCTTTTCGGGTTTGCTCATTTCCTCCATTAATTGGGGAGGAGCAAGCAACCCTCAACCTGGAATGTTTATGAGCGAAAGGAATGAGCCTTTGCGCGGCGCGGATCTGGTCTTGGTGCACGGAAAGATCTGGACGGGCGAGCCGGCTTCAGCGCCGGGGACTAAATCCAGTCCTTCAAGAATTGCCCAGGCCGTGGCGATTGCCAATGGGCGCTTCCTGGCGGTGGGCAGCGACGCGGAAATTCAGGGCTATGTTGGCTCGAATACCCGGGTGATCGATCTGAAGGGCCGCCTGGCGGTGCCGGGATTGATTGACAGCCACACACACTTCATCATCGGCAGCTTCCAGCTCCTCTCCATTGACCTGAAGGACGCGCGCAGCGAAGAGGAATTTGTTCGACGCGTTGGTGAGAAAGCAAAATCGCTCGCGCCGGGACGCTGGATGCAGGGTGGAAACTGGGACGAGCAGGCATGGGCTTCCGCCAAATTGCCAACGCGGCAAATGGTGGACGCGGTCACGGGCGACCACCCAATTTTTCTTGTACGCTATGACGAGCACGCCGCGCTGGCAAACTCCCTCGCCCTCAAGCTGGCCGGAGTGACCCGCGACACGCCCGACCCGGTGGGCGGCGTGATCGCGCGCGACCCGGCCACGGGCGAACCCACGGGAATTTTCAAGGATGCGGCGCAGAGCCTGATTACCAAGGTAATTCCGCCGCCCTCCGAAGCCGAGACCATCGAAGCTTTGCACGCGGGGCTGACGGAGGCGGCGCGCGCGGGCCTGACCTCCGTCCACTCCATTACCGTTGACGCGAATTCCTGGAACGGCAGCTTTACGGGCGAAATTCAACTCCTGCGCCGAGCGGAGATGGAGGGCCGGCTCACCTGCCGTTTCTACGAAATCGTTCCCATTGTGCGTTGGGAAAAGCTGCGCGATGCGGGGATTTCGCGCGATATGGGCGATGACTTCATCAAGCTGGGCGCGGTGAAAGGTTTCGCGGACGGTTCGCTCGGTTCGGGGACCGCGTGGATGTTCGAGCCATTCGCCGACGAACCCGCGAACCGCGGCATCCCGCTGCCGCTCATGAATCCGCCGGCGAAAATGGCAGAGCTGGCGCGCGAGGCGGACCAGGCGAATATGCAAATCTGCACCCACGCCATCGGCGACCGCGCCAACGCCGGGATTCTGGACATTTATGAAAAGATCGGCGGTAGCAACTCCGCAGCGCACCGCTTTCGCATCGAGCACGCGCAGCATCTGCGCCCGCAGGATTTTGCGCGATTCGGAAAGCTGGGAATCATCGCCAGCATGCAGCCGTACCATGCCATCGACGACGGCCGCTGGGCGGAAAAACGTCTGGGGCCGGAGAGAGTGCAGTGGAGTTACGCGTGGCGATCGATGCTGGATGCGGGCGCGCCCCTGGCATTTGGTTCCGATTGGCCCGTCGCGCCGCTCAGCCCGATTCTTGGAATTTATGCCGCGGTCACGCGCGCCACTCTCGACGGCAAGCATCCCGACGGCTGGTATCCCGAGCAGCGACTCTCCGTGGAAGAAGCGTTGCGCGCCTACACGGAAGGCTCCGCCTACGCGGCATTCCAGGAAAACGAAAAGGGCAGCATCGCCCCGGGAAAACTTGGCGATGTGGTGGTGCTCTCTGACGATCTCTTCACAATTTCCCCCGCACAGATCAAGAACGCGCATGTGGTGATGACTATCGTCGGGGGAAAAATCGTCTACTCATCCGATTAGCGCGATTTGTAGCGGCGGTCTATCGACCAGTGACGACGCTCCTAGCCCGGATTATTCATGAATTTCCTGGAGCCATGGCGGAAAAAAGAAGGTTTCACACAGAGGCCACGGAGTTCAAGCACAGAGAACACGGAGACGTCTCCGCGAACTTCTCTGTGCACTCCGTGATTCCATGGTGAGACGATTCCAACGGTAACAGACTCCGTGAACTCTGTGTGAACCGCTTTGGTATCTGCTCTTCGCATTGTCATTTCATGAATAAACCAGGCTAGAGCGTCGCTGCGACGAATTGTGCCAATCTCTACTGCCCGGCTCTCCGCTCGAATTTCAAACTGAGATATCGCCGCCCGCAGGCAAACGTTGAACTCTGCGGAGAGCCGGTGGTAAGATGCTGAGCGTTGAAGGGTGCCTTTCGACGAAAGCGATTTGCGTTGCGCAGCGGTTCGCCGCTGACTTTTCTATGTTCTGGGAGAAAAAAACTCGGCCGGTGGCGGAACCTCCCCCTTTCCGTCCCATTGAAGTTCCCCCGCCACCACCGGAAGTGGAAACCATTATGACCGAAACGAAACCGAAGTTGGCAAATCCCTCCGTGGCCGGAAGTGCGCACACGCTTTTAGGGCGCACGGTGATGGTGCACGGGCAATTAGCCGCAAACGAGGACCTGCTGATCGAAGGGCAATTCGATGGAACCATCAATCTCGAGGATCATTGCTTGACCGTGGGCACGGAGGGGCACGTGAAGGCAGAAGTCCGCGCCCGGCAGGTGGTGATTCTCGGATCGGTGACCGGCAACGTCGCGGCTCGCGAGAAAGTTGAAATCCGGCGCACCGGGCACGTGGTGGGCGACCTCATCGCCGGAACCGTGGCGATTGAAGAAGGCGCGTACTTCAAGGGAAGCATCGATATCGCGCGCGAGAACGAGTCCGGTGTCGCCAACGAAGTCGCCGCGCCCAGCGCTCTCAGCAGCAGCGCGTAGCCGGAAACCCCTACCGGGTGTCTGAAGGGCCAAAGTTCGCCCTGGCGGCGACCCGGTGCGTTTGATCAATGCCTGAATCGAGAGGGCGAGTCGCCTTTGCGGTTATCCCAAAGGTTCCAACCACCAACGCCGGATTTTCCTTCGTCGGCCCGACCTCGCAAGGAGACGGAATGCCTGCAACGGGCAGATTCCAGCTTGAATCGTCGCTAACCAAAAACCAGCAAGAAGTCAGCCGCGCCTCGGCCTCCTCCGCAAACACCAGCCGCGGACTTCAATGGCTGTGGCAGCACCTCTCGCATCTGCGCCACCCTCATTGCTTTGAGTGCGGGCCCATTCATCAATCAACTCTCGATGTTTTGCTGCTGCGCGGCGCCAAGCTCTATCTCTCGGACCTGATTACGCCGGCGCAGCAAACCAGCTCCGTCTACTGGTCGGTCTCGGGAAAGAAGCAGGTTTTCCTCATCGACAAATTTATGGAACAGATTCCCGCAATTCCGCCGGAATCGCTTTCCACGATTTGCTGCTGGGGCCTGCTGGACCTGCTTCCTCGCGAAGTGCTGCCGCCGCTGGTGGAGCGTTTCCATTCTTTCCTTCAGCCCGGCGGCGTGTTGTTCTCCATTTTGCGCGAGCCGAGTGTGCCGAAGGGAGTCGAAACGCGCTGGTGGTTTGAAAGCCTCACGCTCCTCGGGTCAAGTGACGCCAGCCAGAAACCTTTTCCCTATCCCGCGCTTACCAACCGCGAAATGGAACGGCTGTTTCCCGGCGGCAATGTGAAGACGTTTCTGACGCGCTCGGGCCGGCGCGAAGTGCTGGGGGTTAGACTGCCGTAATTCCCTCCCAGCCGGAATTCTTGGTATCTTTCACCGTTTACGGATTCCTTATGAACGCCTTTTCGACAGAAAAGAAGACCCGCGGTCAATCTTTGGGGTTTCCTTAAATCGAAAAACTGATTTAAAATTAAGAGTGATAATGACAGGGACAAACTTATGCGGGTTATAAGCCGGGTTTATCTCTGGCGGGCAGTGGTATATTGAACCGGAAGTTTCTTGGGGGAGATTCAGGAGGGTCGAGATGAAATCGTCCAACGCCGCTACGGAAACGGCCAACGTCACCGAACTCTTGTCCGGGACGGGACAGCCCGAGGCGGGCACCATGGAGGAACGCGCGCGACGCGAAGATCCCGCGTTGCTCAAGACCATGCTGGAGCAGATGCTCCTGGTGCGGCACTTTGAGGAGAAGGCCGCGGAAATCTACCAGTTGGGAAAGATCGGCGGATTTTGCCACCTTTATATCGGGCAGGAGGCAGTAGCGGTGGGAGCGCTTTCCGCTACGCACCCTGACGATTACATCTTTACATCTTATCGCGAGCACGGCCACGCCTTGATCCGGGGGATGGACCCCGGCGAAGTCATGGCGGAGTTGTGCGGCAAGCAGAGCGGAGTTTCCAAGGGGAAGGGCGGCTCGATGCACCTGTTTGACAAGCAGCGCAGCTTCATGGGCGGGCACGCAATTGTCGGCGGGCAGATTCCGCTGGCGGCGGGCACAGCCTTTGCGTCGAAGTACCTCAAGCAGCAACGGGTTACGCTTTGCTTTTTCGGCGAAGCGGCCGTGAACATTGGCTCTTTCCATGAAGCCTTGAACCTTGCCTCGCTCTGGAAGCTTCCCGTGGTATTTATCTGCGAGAACAACCGCTTCGGCATGGGCACGCCCATTGAGCGCGCCTCTTCCATCGACGACCTTTCGCAGAAGGCTTGCGCATACAACATGGCTCGCACCTGGGTGGATGGCATGGACGTTCTTGCTGTGCGCGAGACGATGAAGGAGGCGGCGGGGCGCGCGCGCGAACAAAACGCTCCCACGCTGGTTGAAGCCCGCACCTATCGATTTATGGGCCATTCCATGTCGGACCCCTCGCACGGCAGTTACCGCACCAAGTTGGAAGTGGAAGAGCAACGCCGGCACGATCCCATCAAGCAATTCACCGCCGCACTCGAAGCCATCGATGTCATTAACCAGAGGTACCTCGACGAACTCGACCAGAAAATCCGCGATACCGTGGAGGAAGCCGTGGCGTTCGCCGAGCGCAGCCCCCAGCCGGATGCCGGTGAACTCTACTCAGATGTGTACGTCGATTAGCCAGATGGCGATTGGGTTGTGGAGTGATTCAATCG
>JASHTZ010000520.1 GCA_030040295.1 Terriglobia bacterium
GAGCAGGAGTGCCGGCGGGCAGCGCAACGGAAATCACGTGAGTGGCGCCGAGTTGCCGGGCCAGGGCGGCGGGTACACCCATGCTCATGGCGCCGTCGACCAGAAGGCGTCCTTCGTGATTCACGGGCTGAAACAGTCCGGGATAAGCGCAACTGCCGCGGATGGGATCAAACACCTCGCCTGCTCCCGCAAAGAATGCCGGCTCGCCGCTGGAAAGGTCCGTCGCCACTACGCCCAGCGGGATGCGCATGTCCTCAAAGCAGAAAGTCTTCAGTAACTGTCCAAGGAAGCGATTCATCGTGTGGCTGCCCACCAACCCGAGGCGTCCCGGGCTGATGCGTACCACATCGCCGAAACGCATCGAGCAACCAGCGTGGACGATCTCCTCAACGGGAGTGCCGCTGGCGTAAGCGGCGGCAACAATCGCGCCAGCGCTGATGCCGGTAATGCAGTGAATGGGAATGTTGTGCTGTTCAAGAACTCTCAGGACGCCCGCGTGAGCGATTCCGCGTGCGAAGCCGCCGCCTAACGCCAGCCCGATCCGAACTGGAGATTCCGACGTGGGTCTTCCATTGGCGCCGGGGTTCCAAAGCTGCTTCCAGGATGCCTCGCTCCACGTTGGCCGTGCCGGTTGTGAATCCATGGTGTTGGCGATGGTTTGCATGTCTGCCTCCCAGTATGGAGAGCGCGGAAAACCATCAAAACCCCTACGTTCATCTCGCTTTTTTTGGCAACCACACCGAGACTCGAAAAAGGGGAGGAGCAAGCCTGCCGGCTGCCACTTCGCTAGGTTGCTTTTCGGCATCGCGGCTCGATCCTCCTATTCCCTCTCGCTCTCGCAGACTTGACCGAGAAGAACACCAATCTAACCCAACTTCGTCACGGGGATCGGTTTTTTGATTATTTTGGCGTCTGGTGAGAGGGCAAGCGGATTGTTTTCAATCCGGCCTGTCTGCAGAGCCGAGGTAGTGCAGACCTACCCTCTTGCAGAGCGTCTTTCCTCATGACACCATCGCCGCAGAATGTTTCTGCGACGCCACGAACGATCGAAAGACGGCAAGGATCACATTTACTGGTCGCTGGTCGAAACGGTTCGCACACCCGACGGTCCGCGGCAACGGCGGTTGTGCTCTCTGGGTGAATTGAACAGCTCGGCGCAGGCGCGCTGGTTGAAGACGATCGAGGTCTTCAACGAACAGGGCGAGAGTCACCAACTCAAATTGTTTCCCTCGGACGTGGAGCCTCCCGAAGAAGACGCCGGGGTGGCACGGGTGCGGCTCGACCAGGTGCGATTGGATCGGTCGCGGCGGTTCGGGGATCGCTTCCTGGGTCTGGAGTTGTGGAAGCGCTTGGAGTTGGATCGCTTCTGGGAGGCGCTGCTGGACGGGCCGGAAGATGTTGCCGACGTCGCCTGGTCGCGGATCGCCGCGCTGCTGGCCATCAACCGGCTGTGTGCGCCGGGCAGTGAGCTGGCGATCGAGGAGCGTTGGTATCCGTCCACGGCGCTCGAGAAGCGTGTGGCGGAAGGCCAGCTGAAGGACCGCAATAAAATCGAGCGAAAGTTGGGGGCCATTCAGGCTCGCCATCCGCAAGTCGCGGACCTGTACGAAATGCAAGTGGTGGAAGCGAGCGGCGTGCTTTCGCTCCAGTGGCAAGCTCTCCCTGGTCGGCAGACTTGGCAACGGGTGCGCGAAGGCGCTTATCTGCTGCGCACCAACCTGCCGCCCGATCAACCCGAGAACTTGTGGAAGAGCTACATTCAACTCACCGAAGCCGAGGCGGCGTTTCGCGCTTTGAAGAGCGAACTGTCGATCCGACCCATCTTCCACCAGTTGGAGCGCCGGGCCAAGGCCCATATCCTGGTGGCCTTTCTCGGTTACGCCCTGTGGGTCACGCTAAAACATCTGCTGATTCGAAAAGGTTCGGCCTTCTCGCCGGCCCAGGCTCTGAGTCTGATGGGCACGCTGATGAGCGCCGATATCGTACTGCCCACTACCGAGGGCCGCGAGATCCGCTTGCGGCGCGTCACCACTCCCCGTGCGGAGCAGAAACAGTTGCTCGATCTGCTCGGCATCGCGATCCCAGACCGGCTCAGTTTTGATCAAGAATGTAGTGCAGACTCGGCGATAGCCTGAACCGGTTCTAAAGCACTTAGCCGGTTTTTAAGCGCTCTCGTGACGAACTTGGGCTAGAAGTCCTGCAACACATGAGTTGGTTGCGCTCGGGTTGCGGATGGTTGCGCAGAGAGTCTTCGACTAACCAGCATATTTTCTGACCTTTGCCAACTACCACAGAATCCCTCAACCGTTGCACTATCGAAATTGGATTTCGACTTTGGCCGCCACCTATTGAAAAGAATGGTAGGCCTGGGGAGATTCGAACTCCCGACTTTCGGTTTAGGAATGTAGGCAAGTTGAGGTATCTCATTGACTTTGCGGCACGGTTGGCAACGCAAAGTGACTAAAAAACACCTCCAGGACGCTCAACTTGTACCAACTTGTACTCGTTTCTTTGCCCCTGATTCAAGCATTTCCAATTTGCTCCCCTCTTGAGATCGCGGTGCTTCCGGCCAAGTCGAATCTTGCCGCGACTCATTCAAAGTTTCCGTGGGGTAGCTGTCGCGGAATTGCTCATCATCTGCTGGCGAGTTGTCCATCTCGCACTTTGTTTGGCTTGCGGCGAGCTTCACGAGTAGTGTTCTGCACAATGTGCATGGCAGTTGACCATCATCGGTGCGGCCGAGTGATTCGAACACCCGACCCCTTGATTCGTAGGCAAACTAAAACATGCTATCTTGTTGACTCGCTTAACTTTTTCTTCGGTCCTAATGGACGGTTTTAAGGGGTGCTCGGGCGCTATTGTTCCCTTCTTGTTCCCCAGTTGGGCATCAAGCTAAGGGTCTTGGGTCATTGCTTACTTCGAGTCTGGGGAAAGTACGTATCCAGCCGGTTCCCGCAGTGCGATTACGGTAGTCTGCTTGATGAAGTATGTGGCATATGGCGCAGAATGTCCCCTCGAACTTAGCCAAAATCGGCATCTGATACGCCAAACGGCGTCACCCCTTAGGCCCTACCCTTCAGTTCATTCATGGGGCGTTCGTTATATGCGTCTTGGTGGTCAATCGCCCTCCCTCAGCGATTATCGCCACAGGTGTCGTCTCACCTCTCGAGTCAATCCAGGTCACTCCGCTGACTTCAACTTCCGTATGGCGATGGCGGGTTGCCTTTCGGGCCTGACTGCAAGCCAATGCCATTTCTAAATACGCAAGACTCGACCAACCTGTTTTCCGCGCTAGGCCTGCGCTCCGCCAAAACTGGAATGTTAACGTTTAGCATTACTTTTGCCCGCGATCGCTATATTTGCAAGACCCACACCAAATTTGCACTACCGTAAGTGATTCAAAGTTTTTGGGGCGGCCCCGGGGTATCAAGATGTCGAAGTCGATAAGTTGAAGCCATAGAAGCTATATTCTTGAAGAAACGCACAAGATCGTGGTGCTCGAAGATCCGGACGCGGTGGTGCGGCCATTTCCCGTTCGGGTGCACCACTTTTTGACCCATTTGGCATCCTCCATGCTCTGTATGAGTAACGTGAGGCGGAGTACAGCACTTCGTCGCTATCTAACGATCACCCCGTCCAGGTACAGGTAAATGATCAACAGGGCCAGATCATCCAGGTGCCGCTCGCACAAGCGCCGCAGTTCGGCTTCGCTCGCTTCCACCGCCTGGCGGCTCACGCTGGAGCGCGCCACCCCCACCGTCTCCGCCATCTCCGGCAGCACCGCTCGGTACTGCCGCGTCGAAACCCCGCGCAGCAGAATCTCCAGCATCCGGCCCCCCAGCTTCTCCTCCGCGCGCATCGCTTCATAGGCCGGAACCTCCCCCTCGCCCCCTTCCCCTTTTTTCCTTACCCGATACCATGGAAGTCCGTCAGGAGCCCGTGGCGAGAGATGAAGCAGCAAACA
>JASHTZ010000521.1 GCA_030040295.1 Terriglobia bacterium
CCTGGAAGCAGTTTCTACCGTGACCCCGCAAGCGGCGCGCAGCAGGTGCGCTTCGCCTATTGCAAAAAGGAAGCCACGCTGGACGAAGCACTGCGGCGGCTGGAAAGGCTGAAGAAATAAGAAGGGAATAGCAAAAGGCGGTCTGCCCGGCCATCCCGCCTGAAAATCTAGCCCTTGACCCCCCAATGCAGTCCGATGCCGCCGCGAAGATAGGGCCGCGCTTCGACTTGCGCGTATCCCCATTGCCGTAATAAGGCCGAGAAATTCTCGATTGAAATGAATGTCCGCAAGGAATGAGGGATGTAGGTGTAAAGGCGGGGGCGGCCGTGCAGCAAGAAACCCCAGAATGCCCCTTGGGCGCACAGATACCCGAGATAGAACTTTCGCCAGAGCTGATTGGCGGGCAAAAAGAAATCCAGGCTCACGATCAGTCCGCCCGGCCGGGTAACCCGGCGGATTTCCTGCAGCGCGGCGTTCAAATCGGCGAAATTTCGCAGGCCGTAGCCCACGAAAACGCAATCAAATTTCCCGTCCGGGAAGGGCAACTTCATGGCGTTTGCGCACACCACCTTGGCAGGGGAGCGCCTTCGCGCCATGTCGAGCATCTTCTCGCTCAGGTCGACTCCAAAAACCGTCGCTGCCGGGGTGGATTGCGCAATGATTCGGGAGAAGTCACCCGTACCGCAGGCCAGGTCAAGGATTGTGGCGCCATGGGGTAAAGAGGCTTTGCGCACGGCGAATCGCTTCCATCGGCGGTCCATGCCGTATGAAAAAGCGCGGGTGACGAAATCGTAGCGCGGCGCGATGGCCCCGAACATTTGGCGCATCAGCCGCCAGTTCTCTTTTTCAGCGGGAACTTCCGTGACCACGGGCATGGCAACACTTTTGTTCTTACGTTGTGTGCGTGCTTGGGTGCTTCATTGTGACGGCAGCTCAAAGTGCGGTGAAAAATCCGATACGACGTAATTCACCAGCGCATCGAGGAGGTCCGTTGCGTAGGGATCAGAGTTGTAAGTTGTCCCCAGAGTGAAGGTGGTGACCAACAGCTTTCCTTTGCCGACTCTGGCTTGCAGCAGCACTCCGTCATTGTCGCGAATCCAGCCGTAGAAGATTCCCGCCAGCACGTCGTTGAAATTCTGCGGCGGGATTCCCGTAATGACCGTCGCGGGAGTCACGGCCTGGGTTTCAAAACCGCTCAGAATGTCGAAGCCAAGTTTTGTGAACGGCGCGCGGCCTTTGCGCTCCCAGAGAAAATCCGAAATCCAATTGCCGCTTAAATCATCTTCTGTGCGCCGTTTCACTTCGATTCCCGGCGCCAGGGTGAGCGGGTCGGCCGCGATAAGAATAACGCGCGCTCCAGCGCGCAGCTTGTTCTTCACCGTGTCATCAAAAGCCGAAGTGATGAGAACAGGAAGTGCTTCCGCGCCTGTGGGCTCAAGGTAGTTTCGCTCACGCATCTCCCCCACCAGTCGCCGCAGGCGTCCGGGCGGCGGGTCATAGAACGATACCGTCGGAGGCAATTCGGGCTTTTGATCGGAGTAGAAGTAATAATCGAGAGAGAAATCCGAGATGGGTTTATCACCCACGATCATCTGAGCCTTAAGAGTCCTTTGGGCAGGCGCCGAACCCCCTGGCGCAGTAAAGCGAATGCTTCCCACCTTGGCGGCGCCCGCCGCGGGGACCGCCGTCACGGTTAATTCTCCCTTCAGGTCCGTTCCTTCCAATTGCCATGCCACTTTCGCGCCCGCCAGATCGCCCGGGCCGTAATGCGAAATGTAAGCGTCTGCTTCAATGGGCGCTCCAACCTTGTAATTACGTCCGTCGGTGCGAAGCGCCAGCACATCGTCCTCTTGCAGCCGCTCGAGCGCATCGCCGAACACCTTTGGGTGGCGCCACATATCGAGCAGGCCGTTAGCCTCCCAATTCACATCGGTGAATTCCGTAATCACATAGCCCTGGATTTCCGAGTGCGCGCGCAGGGCGGCGATCTCATACTTCAGCGCATTGAATTCGTGCCACTCGGTGGCGTCAATCAGGGCATTCAAATTGGGGAAGAGCGAGTTGTACTGATAATCTGCAAACCTCTGCTCGATGCCTTCGGGAACCGTCATCTCATTGTTTCCGAATCCCCGGCTGAACCACCACGGTTTGTCTTCGGGGAGATGCGGCAATCCCCAACTGCCGAACTCGGAGAGCATCATCGGCTCATCGCCGCGCGGTGCGGCATCACCGTAGGGGCTGAAGAGCCAGCCGGGGCGCTGCGCCTGGTCGTCCACGAGGCGGTCGAAATCAGAGGCGTAGTCGGGGATGGAAGTGTACTGGTGGTAGTCCGCAATGTCGGTCTCGACGTGAAAGTTATCGCAGCACGCGCTGTTATCCACCACCAGCCAGGGAACAAAAGTCTTGGCCTGCTGATAGGCGGACTTCAACCAGGCGCGATCCGGGGCTTCCTTTAGGTTTGCACCCCAGTCCTCATTCATAATGCTCACGATGACGATGGAGGGGTGATTCGCGTCGCGCTCCACCATGCCGTGCAGGGTCTCCATGGCGCGGAGCTCGGAATCAGCAGTGAGTTTGTCCCAACTGGGAATTTCGTACCAGACCAGCATGCCCACTTCGTCCGCTGCTTCGAGATAGCGCGGGTCCGGGATTTTGATGTGGCAGCGCAGCAGATTCAGACCCAGCGCTTTCGCCTTGCGCATTTCGTCGCGAAGGTAATCGAGTGAGGGCGTAGTATAAATGGTATCGGGGTAGAAGCCCTGGTCCAGCGCGCCGCGCAGGTAGATCGGATTTCCATTCAAGTAGAATTTGCCGCCATGTGTGGCGAAGGTGCGAAAGCCGAAGGGGCAGCGAACGGAATCGCCGGAACTCAGTGTGACGCGCAGCTCGTAGAGGTTCGGGCTGGCGGGGCTCCAAAGCGCGGCGTTGCTGATTTGTCCGCTCAACCTGGCGCTGGTTGCCGTTCCGGCAAGATCCTGCGCGCCCTTCCAAACGCTTCTGCCGCTTGCATCCACAATCTCTGCCGTGACGTTTGCCGTGCCGCTCGACCCCGCCCCGATGACCGGTGCGGTGATGGCGAAGTTGCCCTCGGCCGATGCGGAAATGCGGACATTCCCCAGCCTCACGCGCGGGCGAAAGTCGAGCTCCACGCTCTGCCAAAGACCGCTGGTTTGGACATACCAACTCTGCTTGCCGTGCGGAATTTCCGCGTAGTCGATTCCATCCACGACGTTGCGGGGCTTCGCGCCCGGATCGGCAACCCGCACCGCCACCTGATTTTCACCCGGCTGGAGCAGGGAAGTGACGTCGAATTCAAAGGGCAGGTAACCGCCGTCGTGTATCCCCGCTTGTTTGCCGTTCACAAACACCAGCGCGCGATAGTCCACGGCGCCAAAGTGCAGCAGGGCCACTTGATCCGGTGCAGGCGCGGGCGCGGTGACGGTGCGCCAATACCACGCCACCCCGGCGTAATCGCGCAGGAAGGAGAATTGCGATTGCCAGGAGGAGGGAATTCGCGTGGGCACAACGTTGGCGGCGGAACTGAGCTTCTGCACATCGATTGTGCCGCCGGGATCGGGGAGGAAGTGCCAATCGCCGTCAAGTGAAATGCTGGAGACTACCGCTGGAGGTGCTGCCTGCGCCAGAAGGAGCAGGGGAAGGAGGAGTCGAAGTGTGAAGAGCATCGGCAACCTTAAATCGTGAGTCTATTCGTTTCGCACAACAAAAGGCAAGCATTCGCCGGATACAGGTGACGCCGAGCGACGAACCCGAATCTGAAATTTCAGAAATTCAGATGACTGACACCCGGCCTGACTTGTGGTACGATGCACGTCTTGCAGTCGAGGGTTCGCATCACATCATGAGCAGCAACGTCATCACGAAATCCAGTTTCCTGGTTCCGGCGGGTACCGAATCTGAAGGGTCGGGTCACGGCGCTGCGCTGGAATTGAGCGCGCTGGCAGGCAGGGCACTGATGCTGGTCTTGCGCATTGACAGGGTCGTGGAACAGGAGTCGCTGCACGTCTCCATATGGGGCTCGGCGGACGGCCAGGACTGGGGCCCGCAGGCACTCTTCTGGTTTCCGCAAAAGTTCTATTCCAGCGCCACTCCCGCCGCGCTGGATTTAAAGCAGCGCCCCGAAATCAAATTCCTCCAAGCCCGTTGGGAAACGAATCGATGGGGAAGGGGCATTCCGCGTCCGCAATTCAAATTTTCTCTGGAAGTCCAGGAAGCTTGAACGGCAGTGGCTCGCGGCGGGTGGTTGGCCACCAGCCACACCGCGCAAATCACAACTCACCCCTAAAGGGACATTCAATATGGACGCGGAAGATCCCCCGCTGATTAAACCTGAGCTTCCGCGCCGCCAGTATCGCCGCGTCGTGCTGGCGGCGGAAGTCGAGTGTGAAGCACTTGAGCGCAAGGAAATTATGGTAACGCGGGACGTGAGTGCGGGCGGCATGTTCATCACGGCGCGTTATCCTTTGCCGATCGACTCCTATCTCATGGTAACCTTCCGCCTCCGGCTGACCGACGCCCCGATCACCTGTCGTGCACGGGTGAGATACACGCAACACGCTGTGGGCATGGGAATCCAATTTCTCGACGTGAGTCACGAAATCCGCGAGAAGCTCCAGAAATTCGTGGACGAGATTACCTGATTTTCGCCGTCCTTCGCCGGGGGTAACGCCATTACCAGGAACTTTGTGCTCGCCACCCCGTGCAAATGAGCGCTTCCCCAAGAATTCCTCCGGGAATTTAACTGTTGATGCCATCTTTCTACAGGTTTCCACCGTCTAATTTCATAGTGAGGGCAGCAATGAAAATACTCTTATTCCTGATGTGCGTAACGCTTTGTCCGCTTGCGGCGATGGGGCAATCATCCTCCCAGAAACCCGCCCTTCCACCGCATTCCAACGGACCCGCCACGGAGCAAATCGAGACCGAAACGGTCGGGCCGCCGGGGCCCTCGCCCGCCGTGGC
The DNA here is from genome assembly GCA_030040295.1 of Terriglobia bacterium. Taxonomy (GTDB): domain Bacteria; phylum Acidobacteriota; class Terriglobia; order UBA7540; family UBA7540; genus Bog-366. Next base: position 4,981 of record JASHTZ010000521.1, read on the forward strand.
CGCGGCCACGGCCGAGGCTTCCGGGTATATGGAGCCCGCTAAGGTGAAGGCTCTGACCCATAAGTTGTATCTAGCGGAGTATCGCCTCAATGATCTCCTTACTCAGGTTAATCCCGACAAATGGAAGATGTCTCCAGCCACACGTAAATCCTTTGACCAAACGATGGCATCGCTGCACAACGCGCTGGCGGCAGAGGAAGATTGGCGCGGGCAGTTTGATAAACGTCCGGACAGTTTGTACCTGGGATTTCAGACCTATGTGGCGATCAGCGCTGTGCTTCCCCGCGTGGACGGCGTGGCACGCGCCGTTTCGCAGTATGACAACGTCAGCCTGGGAGTCCAGTACAGCCAGTCCGTCAACCAGTTCTTCGATTTGCAGCAATCGATTGAGCCGCTCCTGGCATATTTGCTGAAGAATCAGGACGGCCTGATGGTGGACGCGCAATCAAATCTGGCCTCTTGCCAGAACGAATTGAATTACGCCATGGCGGGCCGGCAACAGAAAGCGATCCCCATGAAGAATATCGCGCCGGTGTTCCAAGGCCGCGGCCGGCCTGCGCATTTCACTACCCCGGCCGCCACAAAACCTGCGGACGCGAAGGGCGAATCTACCTCTAAGCCTGCCGCGAAAGCGCCTGACAAACCTCAAAAAGAGTAATGCCGTCCGCCACGCTAAGCTACGGACCTTTGCTTTATAAAGATACCCCGGGCAATTGGCCGAAAGCTTCTCGAATCGTGCTCGCTAAGATTGTAGAGCGCCGCGGTCGTAAGGCGCTGCAGGGTCGATGGCTCTGCGGATAAGGGTTTATTCGTCAAAATTCACCTTTTCTACCATTTGTCCCACAACCCGTTCCAGCCGCGCTTCCTTCTTGGCCGTAGCACCCTTTAGCGCTTGGAAATAGGCCACCGTGTCGCGTGCCAGGAGTTCCATAAGGTGATAATCCGTCAGGACCATAACTATCTCGCCGTCATCTCCGCCAGGCTCTTATCCAGCCTCTCGAGTGCGCTGTCCGCATCGCTCTTGGAAATATTGAGCGGAGGTGACATGCGCACCACGTTGCCGTACATGCCGCCCTTGCCCACCAGCAGTCCGTGGGCGCGGGCGCGCTCGAGCAACTGATTGGTAAGGTCGGTGCCGGGCTCTTTGGATTTGCGGTCTTTCACCAGCTCTATTCCCTGCATCAGGCCCATGCCGCGCACATCGCCGATAATCGCGTACTTTTCCTTCAAGCTTTGCAGACCCGCGTGGAAATGCTTGCCCACGGTTTCGGCGTTGTCCATCAGCCGGTCTTCTTCAATTAAATCGATGGTGGCTTTGGCGGCCACGCAAGTGACGGGATTTCCGCCGAACGTCGAGATGGTGAGTCCTTTGTAGGCATCGGCGATTTCCGGCCGCGTCAGCGTGAGGCCAATCGGCGTGCCGTTGGCCATGCTCTTGGCGCTGGTG
>JASHTZ010000522.1 GCA_030040295.1 Terriglobia bacterium
AACAAGAAGACGTAGCCTTGCTTGGAGGTTTCCGCGACGGCGTCAACCGCTTTCCCATCGCGATAAACCGTTACCAAAACGGGTGGAGACGGGAAGTCGCGATCCCAGAGATCGTGGCGGACGGCTTGAAAGTGCCAAATCCGCTTTCCGGTTGCGGCGTCAAGGGCTATCAGGCAATTGGCAAACAGGTCGTCACCCAAGCGATTGTTGCCGTAAAAGTCCGCCGCGGCGGATCCGGTGGGCACATAGACGATGCCGCGCTGCGGGTCCACAGCCATTCCCGCCCAATTATTGGCGGCGCCGCTGTAGGTCCAGGCGTCGGGTGGCCAGGTATCATAGCCGAACTCACCGGGATGAGGAATGGTGTGAAATATCCAGACCATTCTGCCGGTGCGCACGTCGTAGGCGCGAATGTCACCCGGAGCACAGGGCAACGATTCGGGCTCCCGGCCGCCGACAATCAACAAATCCTTGTAGACAATGCCCGGGCTGGTCAGTGCGATGAACAGCGACTTGGGATCGCGGCCCAGGCCCTCACGCAAGTCCACGCGGCCATTTTCGCCGAACGAGGGAATAGGCTTCCCCGTGCGCGCGTCAAGGGCATAGACGTAATTCATAACCCCCGCCAGAATGCGGCGGTGCTGCCCGTCACTCCAGGTGGCCAGCCCGCGATCCGGCTGGCGCCCCACGATTCCGGAATCAAACTTCCAGAGGAGCTTGCCGGTGGCGGCATCCAGGGCAAACACTTTTTGCGTGGGCGTGTAGCCGTATACCACCCCATCCACCTCGAGGGGACTGGTTTCCAGACCTCCCGACTCGCCGGTGTTGTAGCTCCAGGCAACTTTGAGTTGCTGGACATTGTCCCGATTGATCTGCGCGAGACGGGAATACCGCATGTCCAGCGGAGAGCCGCCATAAACCGGCCATTCGCTTCCATCGGCAGCCGGCTGCACCGTACTTTTCTCTTGGGCGCGAAGAAGGACGGAACTGCTTAATACGACGAAAAGTAATATAACCTTGACCGTCAATGCAATGTAGTTCCTTGTGACCGCACGCTCCTCTGACACTCTCGGGGCCCCCTTTGATTCTTTACCGATCGACGCAGATGCTTGCGTACCCAACTATGGCCGCGGCCTCTGACCACCGAGGATCGGAGATCGCCGTTTCAAGTTATGTTACTGAGTATAATAATCCGCGAATCCGGCAACCGGGAGCGCATTTTAGCACCAACCGATTTAAAGTGTGAATGTCTGTTTGGACTGGGGTGCGCGCCACCGCTGTACCCGTGTCCCAAGGAGTAAACCTCCCCCTACCCGAAGCCCAAAAAATGGTACGATACTAATTGCCCGAGTGGGCTTTGGCATTTTTGCTTTTTGGGGAGGATTTCTTATCATGTCACGATTTTGCTGGGCGCCATTGGCCGTCATTCTCGCCGCTGGTTCGCTGGCGGCGCAGGCTCCGCCCAAAGTGAAGGTTCTTATTCTTACCGGAGTAAACAACCACAAATGGAGGGAGACCACGCCGGAACTCCGCGCCATCTTGGAAGAGACCGGGCGATTTGAAGTTCGCGTGAACGAAGAAGTGCGCGGCAACACCTCGTTAACCTTTGCGCCCTATGACGTTCTGCTGCTCAATTACAACGATATGAAGCAGACGGCGGGCCCTTGGTGGGACGAAAAGGCGCGCAACGCCATGCTCGACTTTGTGCGCAAGGGAAAGGGTTTGGTAAGCTACCACGCTGCAAACAACGCCTTCTGGGGGTGGGAAAAGTACGACAAAATGATTGGAGGTACCTGGCGCGAAACCGCCGGCCATGCCCCTTATCACACCTACACGGTCAAATTCGTGGACTTGGACAACCCCATCACCAAGGACTTGCCCCCCACCTTTACAGAAACGGATGAGCTTTATCACGGGCTGACCCTGCAACCCAATATTCATGTCCTCGCTACGGCTTATGATGACCCCCACAACTGTGGGAGGAACGGCAAGGGTTGCGGCTCAGGGAAAGATGAACCTGTCATCTGGACACTCTCCTATGGAAAAGGAAGAGTGTTCCAGACCGCACTCGGCCACGATGTGAAGGCGATGCAGAGCGTCGGCTTTCGCATCACGCTGGTACGCGGGACAGAATGGGCAGCCACGGGCAAAGTGACTATTCCCGCTCCGCCCTCCATGAATTGATTGCGGGTGAACTCCGCTCATTGGGCTTCGGAGCCAAATCTGTTGGGAGATTCCCCGTCGGGCCAAATCAACCATGCCCCTCTCGGCGGAGCTCTCACGCAAGTGGTGGGACCAGGGTTCCATCGTCTCGACTTTTCGCTCTTTAAGCAGTTCCCCATCACCGAGTCAAAGACCCTGGAATTCCGCGCCGAGTTCTTTAACATCACCAACCACCCGGATTTCGCAAATCCCACAGGTACGACGTTTACGACTACTTCCACGTTCGGGCAGATCACAGGCACCGTTAACAGCCCGAATGACCCGCGACAGATTCAGCTCGCACTGAAGTTCTATTTTTAGCTTGTGGTAAACTAAAGCAGGAGCGGTTCGCGACCCGTCGCCCGAGCGCTTTGGGCCGCAGGGCGAACCGCCTCTGCTTGACACACGAGCTGCTCGGTTTCAAAGAAACCTGTCAGGGCCCATGTCCGCCAACACTCCCTCACGCAAAAGATTCCGAAGATGCCCTACGGGTGCTGGATCGTTCATCCAAGAGCAACTCGAAGCCATAAATAAAGGGGGAACTCCATCATGAGTAAGGGAGAAAACTCGGGGGCGCCGGCATTGCCGCTATCACGCCGCGAGTTCATCAAAGGCTCTGCAATGGCGGCTGCGCTTCCGGCTTTGGGAGCCGGTAGAAACCCGGGCGCAGCGCCCGACGAGAAGCGTCCCAACATCATTATCATCATCGCGGACCAGTTCCGCTGGGACTGCGTAAGCGGGTACGGGCTTAATTCCATGGGTCTGACGCCGAACCTGGACGCCATGGCGCGCCGCGGCACGCTCTTCCGGCAGCAAATCGTCAACCAGCCGGTGTGCGCACCCTCGCGCGCCAATCTCTTTACCGGGCAATACCAAAACCGCCACGGCGTTTGGCACAACGGGCTGGGGCTCGCCCCGGGCGCGGTCACGCTGGCCACGGAGCTGCGCAAGGCGGGCTACAGCGCAAACTACATTGGTAAGTGGCACCTGGCGCGGCCTGATTCCAGCGGCCGTCCGCCACGGGGTGCCGTTCCGGCCGATATGCGCGGCGGCTTTGACGATTTGTGGGAAGGCTCCAACGAACTGGAGATGACTTCGCATCCGTACGAAGGCGACATTTACGACAACGACGGCAAGCCCATTCACTTCTCCGGCGTCTATCGCGTGGACTTCCTCACCCAGCGCGCTGTGCGCTTCATTCGCCAGGCTTCGAGTCAGCCTTTCCTGCTGGTAGTCTCGCAGCTTGAGCCGCACTTTCAGAACGATTGCAATTGCTTTGTGGCGCCAAACGGTTACGCCGACCGCTACTCCAATCCTTTTGTCCCGGGTGACCTCAAGTTCTTTCCTGGAGATTGGCAGAAGCAGTTGCCCGACTACTACGGCTGCTGCGCCAGCATCGATGATTGCGTCGGCAGCATTCTGACTGCGCTGCGCGAAGCGGGAAAAGAGGAGAACACCATTGTCGCCATGCTCAGCGACCACGGATGCCACTTCCGCACGCGCAACAACGAGTACAAGCGCAGCCCGCACGAAAGCTCCATTCATGTGCCGCTGGTAATGCAGGGGCCGGGCTTCAACCGCGCCCTAAGCATTTCGGAATTGACCTGCCACGTGGACTTCGCACCCACGCTTCTCGAAGCCGCAGGAGTGGCGGTTCCTTCTTCCATGCAGGGTCGCAGCTTCCTTCCTCTACTCGACCGCAAAGTGGAAGGGTGGCCGAATGAGGTTTACGTGCAGATCAGCGAGTCCGAAACCGCCCGCGCCCTGCGCACTCCGGAGTGGACCTACGCGGTGGTGGACACTCGCTCCGGCCACAGGTCCGCCGAGGCCAGCGACCAATACGACGAATACCAGATGTACAACCTTGCCGACGACCCGAGTCAGCTTCTGAACCTCGCCGGCCGGCAGGACAATCCCAAGCTCATCCACTATGACGGCGGCCTCTCAATGAAGGACGCTGCCGAACATCTCCGCGAGCGCCTGCTGGCCCGCATGGAAGGAGCCGGCGAAGCGCGCGCGGAGATTATTCCGCGCGTGCTTTACCCCTAAAAGCATGTTCGCCTTAGTCGTTCGGGTCTCCGCGGGCATCCGTGCCGGAATTGGGCAGAAGCTTGTTCAGTCCGCCGAGAATGTCACGCTCGTGGGGGGAGAACTGCTCGTGAACCCTTTGGCTGTCGAGGAAGCCCTGTCGCTGCTCGGGAGGCAGGTCGCGCAGGTGGCGGAAAGCCACCTTCATAGCCTGACGCCGGCCAGGGGGCAATTGGCGGTACTCGAAGAAGAGTGTGCGGACCTTTTGCCGCTGATTGGGAGCCAGCGACTGCATGATTTCTTCGCGGTCGCGAATCGTCTCCTTTTCCTGGGGAGTCTTGGCGTTCCATTCCCGCAAGCGCTGGCGAACCAGTTGCCGATCCTCGGGGGAAAGCCGCTGGAACTGGGGATTATTCGCCATGAAGTGCCGCTGCTGTTCGGGAGGTAATTCCCGCAAGCGGCGAAAAATGGCGCCCGGCCGGGGTGGCGGCTTCTGCCCATTCCTTTCGGTACCCCGATTCTCTCCCTTCGCGCCCGCCGGGGGAGCCGCCGGTCGTGCATCGTCAGGTGCTTTTGATCCTTGCTTCTCACCGCGAGCCG
>JASHTZ010000523.1 GCA_030040295.1 Terriglobia bacterium
AGAGGGCGGCCAAACCCATTTTATTTGGCCCTTACCGAACCGAAAAATGGCTCCGTTGGAGTACAGGAGATATTCCTGTGAAATGCCAGTAGTTTTCCGAGGGGCTGAATCGCTTCAGCATTAATCACAATTAGTGATGGATAAGCTGCGGAGCAACGGCATGCCCCACTCCCTCCATCTCGACCTCTCCAGAAACAGGAGTCAATTCCTTGCCGCCATGCATGAGGAGGACTTCAGGAACCTGCGCCCGCACATGCAGGTCCTTACATACGAGGTCGGCGCGGTTCTCTATACGACGGGAGACCCGGCCACATACGTGTATTTTCCCCTGGATGCCTGCATTTCCATCGTGACCACCGTGCAAGAGGGCAAGGACATTGAAGTGGCCCTGGTCGGGTCTGAAGGACTCGTGGGCATCTGGGCCGCGCTGGGATCTGAAACGCAATGGCACGAATCCGCTGTGCAGGTTCCGGGTGAATGTGTGAGGATGAAGGCAGACGCGTTCCGGGCAGAGCTGAAGCGCAGCGGCGCCCTCCTCGACCGCCTGCATCGCTATGTACACTACTTGATGGTCCAGATTTCCCAGACGGCGGCCTGCAACCGGCTCCACCGCCTGGAGCAGCGCCTCGCCCGTTGGCTCCTGATGACTCGCGATTGCACGAAGTCGGACGAGTTTGTAGCGACCCACGAATTCCTTTCCCGTATGCTCGGTTCGGACCGATCCGAGGTGACCCTCACCGCAGGAACCCTCCGCAATGCCGGCGTTATTGACTACGGCCGCGGCCGAGTCAAAATCCTGGACGGGCAGGGTTTGGAAAAGGTCTCCTGCGAATGCTACGGAATCTTTGCCGAAGAAGCGCGGCGTCTCCGCCGGAATGGGAACCGGTAGCCGTCGCGCAGCGCGGCGGAGCCGCCAGCAAACTCGGCGATAAGCGCCTCTTCACATAATTTTCGATGCAGTCGCACAGAGCCTAGGAGGGCAGTCTAGTCCTGCGATGCCCACAACCAATTCCTGAGCCCTCAATCGGCGGGACAACCAAACGTGGCCTTGCGAGGCACGGGCAGGTTCCTACCAGGAAATCTGAGGCGGGAAATACTCGGAAATCAGTGCTTCGTAGTACGGCCGGAGTTCTTGGGGATCAGGCCGTTCCGGGACTTTCGAATACAAATCGTAGTGTTGGAATTCGCGGACCCATCTGAACATCTGTTTGTCGCGCTCGTTCATCAGGTACTCATACTCACCCTCCTTATGGGCGGGGTAGAAGGAGTGATAGCGAATGACGTAGCGAGCTTCCTCCGGAAGATAATCCCTAACCACGCGGTACATGTACTCATCGTGCCCCCACGACATGTCGACCTTATCCAGCCCGCAGCCCTCCGTGTAAATGCCCAAACGGGTTTGATATTGAGTCACGGCCGAATCCGGGTTGGCAGTGAAGAGTTCGGAAAAAACGATTTTGGGAGAATAAGCGCAACCCACGGGAAACGTGTCGCCCACAACGGCCCATTGCGGTTCGCCCCAAAGGCACAGGATCTTGCCCAGGTCGTGAACCAGGCCGGTGAGGATGAACCAGCGCGGCCGCCCGTCGCGCCGGCAGGCCTCGGCAGTCTGAAGAAGGTGCTCGATTTGAGGCAGGTCGGTGTCCGGATCGCTGTCATCCACCAAAGTGTTGAGGTATTCCATGGCCTCCCAGATTCCCATGCGCGCCCTGCCGCGAGAGGCGAACTCCTTCTGCTTCCCAAGGACGAATTCGCGCGTTTGGTAAGTGTGGTTGAGGCGGTAGAATTCTTTCACTGAAGCGCGTGGTTCGGCCCTGTAATCGCGAAACCCCTCAGGCTTCTTGCGGGAATCGCCCGCGGATGGCGAGTCGGGGTAGCGTTGCTTGAGAAAGTCTTCCCACTCCTCAAAGCTGCTTAAATGTGAGTTTTCTTTCGGAGAAGTCTGCATAACCGGCCCCCTTAACTTCGGGGTTGCGGGTAGATCTCTGCTTGCGCGATAAGCCCAGCCCCAGTTTCAAGTTTAGCACGAGTAGATGTTTGGGGTGAACCCGTTGGCGAAGGGTCGCGCACTGCAACCCCGCCGGTCGTCGCATTTCGCTGTGTAAGTTTTACGCACGCCCCTTTGTTTTCAATAACTTCTCACGAGGTTCCTTCCTTTTTTTGAGCGATTTCAACCTGCTGGAAACCGACACGTCTAGCCGATACACAGTTCGTGAAGAACCCCACGATCCCACGTCGGGACAGCCCAGTGCGTCATCGCTCCCTGCTGCAAAGCTTCAAGACCGTCGAGTCGGCCGGCATGCCGTGGAATGCCGTTGCGGCCGTTCCCCAGCCGGCGGGATGACCCTGCAGGAGGGCGTCCTTGCTTCTCTTTTAGTTTAATGTTCAGGACCGCTGCGAGTTATGCGGTTTGCAGCCATTCGCTGTAGCGGCGCTCTACAAGCGTCGGTGACGGTCGATAGACCGCCGCTACAGCACTAATTATTGCTTCAGCCACTTCACCAGGTTTTGGAAAATCCTCAACCCATCCTGCGAATATTGCGCCGGCAGAGAAGCGCGTTCGGGGTGGGGCATCAGGCCGAGGACCAGGCCGGTTTCGTCGGTGATTCCGGCCACGGCTCCAGGCGAGCCATTGGGGTTCGCGGGGTAATCCATGGTGGGGCGGCCGTTTTCATCGCCGTAGTAGAAGGCGGCGCGCGTCCCTTCCGGCGAGTTTGATGCACAGAGCAGCGGGCGGCCCTCTCCGTGGGCGGTGGGCATGCGGAGAATCTGACCGTCCAGGCCTTCCGTCCAAACACATTTCTGCGGGCTGACAATCAGGCGGATTTTGCGATCCTCAAATCGCCCGGACTGATTCTCAATCAGCGCCATGCCACGCTGGCCGGGCGTGCGGCCGGGCAGAATTCCTGCCTCCGTCAGCACCTGATAGCCGTTGCAGATTCCGAGCAGAGGCTTCTTCGCCTCGAGAAAGCTCACCAATTGGTCGCGCAGGCAGGCCACCAGCATGGTGCCGAAAATTCTTCCCGCGCCAAGATGGTCTCCGTAAGAGAATCCTCCGGGAACGACCGCGGCCTGGTAGTCATTCAGTCTCGCCGCGCCATCCATCAGGTCTTTCAGCAGCACCAGCTCCGTCTTGCCGCCCGCCAGATCAATTGCCGCGGCCGTTTCTTCGTGGCAATTCGTTCCGGGCGCGTAAAGAATGGCGGTCCTCGCCTGAGTCATTTCACCACCTCGCGGAAAGTCCGGCTCCAGATTTCCGTCAGCGCTGAGATCGATTCCTGCCAGAGCACTGAATCGCCGTCGCGCAGGGTCAGATTCGGTTCAGGCGTGACGCCGCCCACGAAATAATGTGGAATATTCTCGGGAACTTCGAAATCCGGAGGAACTTCCAGCAAACAGTCGCCAATGAATTCTCCGAAAAGGTAGCCGTCGCGGCGCCCGGGCGGAAATTCTGCGAAATCTAGCTGCGCGCCCAAGCCTGAGCCGAGCGCGGCCTCGAACAGCCGCAGCAGCAGCCCACCTTCCGCAATCGCCGAGGCGGAAACGCAGGCGTGGCGCGCGTGCAGATGGAGCAAATAGTCCCATTGCCCTTTGGTCGAATCTGCGTCACCGGGCTCGAACAACCGGCCGCCGCGCCGGCCGCGAGTGTCCGCGTAAACCGTGCCGCCCAGGGCTTCGGGATCGTAGCGGCCGAGCAGCAGCAGGCGGTTCCCGGCGCGCTTGAACTCCTTGGTGACGATCGATTTCACGTCGCGGACGCGGCCCATCACCGCCACGGCCAGCGTGGGCGGCACGTCGATTCGCCGGCCCGCCGCTTCGAACGTCCCTGAGCTAGAATCCTTGCCGGAAATGAATGGAACGCCGAGCTCCACGGAAAGCCCGGCGATGGCGTCCACCATCTCCACCAGCTCGAAGGCCGTTTCCGGGCGCACGCGCGACGTGTAAAAATTGTCGCACAAAACCATTTCGCGATAATCTGCGCTCGCCGCCACCGCCTTGGTGATGGCTTCAATCATCATCAGGCGCGCCATGCCGGCGGGATCAATTTCGCCATAAAAAGGATTGAACGCCAGCGTGGTGAGAACGCCCTCTGCCTTGCCCCGCAGCGGCGCGGAAACGTAAATATTGGTCGGCATACAGCCCGAAATCCCATAGGGCCCAATGGCGGTGCGGCCCTGCACGGTGGAGTCGAAGCGCGAGCCCGCCGTGCTTTGGTCGCAGCAGTGATAATGGGACAACACATCCGAAACAGCTTTGCCCCACTCGTCGCGCCTGGAAGGTTGGGCGAGTTGTTGACGCACTTCAACACGCGTCGGCCGCGCCGTGGGAGTGGAATCGATCGGGCAGGCATTCCACAGGAACGACATCTGCAAATCCACCACCTTCTGGCCTTGCCACGTAGCCTCAAGCCCGTGCGTGTTTGTGAAGCGGCCGAGAATGCACGTGGCAACCTCGAATCGGTGCAGGATGCCGAGCGCCTCATCCAACTTTTCCGGCGGAACAGCCATGAGCATTCGTTCCTGCGATTCGGAGAGAAGAATTTCCCACGCCGCCAGGCTTTGATCTTTCAATTGGACATTGTCCAGATCGATTGCCACTCCGGTTTCGGCGCCCATCTCACCGGCGGCGCATGAAATGCCGCCCGCGCCGAGGTCGGTGATGGCGCGAATACACTCACGGTCACGAAGAATGGGAATGGCCGTGGTGAATCGGCGCTCCGTAATGGGATGGCCGATCTGCACGGCGGCCGATTCCTTTTCCAGAGTGTCACCGGACATGGCGGCAGAGCTCGCGGTAGCGCCGTGAATTCCATCGCGCCCGGTTGCGCCGCCGAAGAGAACCGCTACATCACCCGGCTGGGGCGAATCTTTGAGCGCATATTTCCTGGGGATGAGTCCCACCGAATGGCCAAGCGCAAAACACTTGGCATATCCCGGATGCGCACGATACACGGGATGCATCATGGGAATGCCCATGGGGTTGGTATAATACGCCGTGGCGCGGATCGATTCCGACACGATCAGCCCCGGATGGAGCGCGCCCGCAGGCACCTGATCATCGGGCAAACGCGGATCCATCGTTCCCATCACCGTCGTTCCGCCAATCGGATACGCGCCTTTGCCAAAACCCAGCGTGTCGCGAATCACGCCGCCGTGCT
>JASHTZ010000524.1 GCA_030040295.1 Terriglobia bacterium
ATCGCAGCGCATAACCAAAACCCGAAACCTTTCGTCTGGACCAGAACCGCGGACCAAATTCTGGCCAGCATCGCTCGCTTCGCCCAGCGGACATGTACCATCGAACCATCCCAACTTACATCGCGAACCACTGGGACAGGACACTAGTTCCTGTTTCGCCAACTTGACCTGCCCCCCCAAACGCTGTACCAAAGTAAAGTACAGTTCTCCAAAAATTGAGCGGAGTGGTCATCGGGAGAGACCATGGGAATGAGGGCAGAGAGGTGCGGATTCCGATAAAGAGCCCCTTCCCACTGAATGAATCCGCGATAAGAACTGCCGTGCATTCCTATTTTTCCTGAGGACCAAGGCTGATCGGCAATCCAAGTTTGAATCGTATTCAGGTCTGCGCCGTCTTGCTTGCCGTAAAGGTACGCTTGGCCCTCGGAATCGTATCTCCCGCGCAAATCATAGGCCACGTACACGTAACCTCGGGCAGCGAAGTATTTCGCATCAAACCGTCCATTCATCTTGTCGTATGGAGTGCCTTCCAAAATTACCGGGAACTTCTGGCCTTCCGCAACAGGCCTCCACACCGCGACGCTCAGCTTCACGCCATCAGGCATGGGAACTTCATACATCTGGAACCTGATGTTGGAGAAAGTCGGCTTCGACAACGCGTCCTGCCAGGTTGTGATGAGACCTTGCGTATGCCCCGGAACCGCACTGAGCAAGCCGAAAAAGAAAGCTTTCCAGATGTATGACTGGCGCGGAGATTTCACAAGGCGTCCTTGTTGCTTCAGCAGGTCCTCTTCCCCCCTACCCAAGCTGTGAGCGGTGCGCCCAGACTTTCTGGAACGCCTTAATGTACTGGTCGATCAGGTCGTCGGCTTCACCATATATCAGCGGCAGGAAAATGTGCTGGCCGTTGATGTAATCGTCACCCGGGAGCGAGGTGGGAATGGCCGGCAAGTGGTGCCACCACTGGGACTCCCTGTAAATCGTCAGTTTGTGCTGCTCCGGATAGACCCAAGTCGTAGCGTCTACGCCCTCTGCCCGCAAAGCTTTCTTCAGGGCGTCGCGCGAGAAACCAGCTTTGGTGGAATCAAGCAACACCATGTTGGCATAATAGTAGACTCGTTGCTGGTCGGGGCGGACGCGCGGCTCACTTAATCCCGTCAGTTGAATCAAAGCATCGTTCATTCGGCGCACGTTCTTGTTCACTAAGGCGTTATGAGCATCGAGGCCGCGCAACTGCACCCGCCCGATGGCAGCCGCAAATGGGTGCATGCGGTATTTCTGGCCATATCCGGTGCCCGCGTAACGATGAACTGGGCTATCCAAGGGAAAAGTTGCAGGAGCACTGTATTCACCATATGCCGTCGCGCGCTCATAGTGCAAGCGGTTGTAGTACATGCCCATGCCGCCTTCGACGGTAGGCATCGGTTTGCTCGCCTGGTAACTGAAGATCGCGAGGTCACCCCACGTTCCTGTTTTTTTGCCCTGCATGGAGGCTCCGTGCGAATGGGCGGCGTCCTCGAGCACAATGAGATTCTTCTCCTTCGCGAACGCCCGAATGTGATCCATCTCGCATGGCATGCCCCAGGAGTGCATTGGAAATATTGCCCGTGTACGAGTTGTGATTCTCTTTCGCGCGTCCTCAAGGTCGAAACAGCCCGTGGCTGGGTCGATATCGACGAAATTCGGGACATAGCCAAAAAAGCGCATGGCTACACAGTCAGTCGGAAAATCATAGGAAGGCACCAGGATTTCGCTTCCAGGTTCCATATCGATTGCGAACAACATACTGTTGATAGCGCTGGAACCATTAATGTGTGCACGGAGAAAAGGAATTCCCGTGTAGGCCTGCCATTCCTTTTCAAATAGAGGCAGTTCTTCATAAAAGGCGTTGGTGTCGATTAGGCGGTTAAGAGCATCCTTCTCGTTCTGCCCATAACGAGGCCAGCGAGTAAGTTCCTTAAATTTGTCGGCTGGAAAGGAAACAGCCTTCGGCCCCCCCAGCATGGCGAGGGACTCAGAAGGTCGAGGCTGCGCGGCGCCGGAAGGCGGCATGGCCAGACTTAACAAAGCGGCGCTACCGGCTTGAAGAAAGCTCCTGCGTCTATTGTCGGTTTTTTCGTTCTTTTCGTCATTTTTCATAATAATACCTCTTTTGTTAGATTAAGAATGCCTAACATCCACACCGAACCCGGCTAATGACTCGATATGGGACCGCGAATTCTCATTAAGTCAGTTTGACTTTCCCCGTTCCGCTCAATGGCGGCGAGAGCATACACGGATGTGTCGTTGCCCACCGCGATCGAATTTACTTGCTTGGGGCGCTGGCCGTCCGGAAAGAAGATGGCGCCATGATCCATGTATTTTCCTGTGGGGATATCATATGTGATCAAGTGCAGATCTTCCTCGCCCATCGATTCACCCTTCTCCGCGACACTGATTCCCGTAACCCGTTTGCCGCCACGATAGATCGGTCCGCCCGTTAGATAATAAAGCGTTCTGACATCCGGGCCAAGGATGAATCCCAGGTAGCCATAGCTGAACTCATCATACATTCCGCTTCGCTGCGAAGGCAGCGAGGTGATGCGGTCCAGCAGTTCGATTCGGGGAATTCGCGGATCGAAGCGGAACAAATATCCCGACCGGCCATGCACGCCATAAATCATATTGTCGGGCGAATACCAGACAGTTTGCCTCCAGTTGTATGCCATGGTGCCGGAAGAAATTGGGTCGTACACGCCGAAATAGTCCTTGCGCATGTTCTCATCCGCTGTCCTTCTTTCCTCAGCAAATGCGATACTGACCACCGTCCACAACAATTACCTGCCCGGTAATGAATGCCGCATCGCCGCTGGTCAAAAGCAGTACAGCACCTGAGACATCCTCAGGCTGTCCCATCCGCTTGATCGCCTGCTGTTCCCCTGTGCCGCGTTTTTGTTCCTCAGATTGAGGTGCGATCGTCAGTGTATTCGTCAGACCGGGTAGCACCGAGTTCGCGGTATCGGCGTCATTGGCAATGCCATTCGCAAAACCTCGCATGGAACCTAGCTTGCAATTTCGTGGCGCCGTCTGAGTCCGGCAGGCCTGGAAAAATCCCAGCCTTCGGGGTGGGAAGCTTACCAGAAACAATTCAGAGCAAGTCGAATTTGTCGTGGGTCGCTGAGGGCTTTCCGTGGCTGGTGACCCAGCCGCCATCGCGGACACCCCGCCCAAAATCGGGTTACGCTGGACTTGCATAACCTCGCGCCGGTGTTTGAAAACTTGCAAGCGAGGGTGCTCCTACAACTGTTGGGCCGACGGTGTTCCAGTTGTTTTTCGATTGCCGACCTTGTCGGAAAGTCATAAACTCAGCAACGAGATTTCTTGGTCATTTTTTGACGTTTCCACCCCCCCGCACGGTTGAGCTGGGACGGCGTAACAATGCCATCTAAAATCTTCAACGTCCTAAGTCGGCGCGCACTCTTCTCCAAGGGGGCGCTCGCAATGGGGAGCGCCATCGCCTTCCCCTGTCAGGCGCTCTTATCGGAATCTGCCGGCCCGGCTGCACAAGCCGAACCTTCGGACAAGGTCTCCTTGCGCATCATTGTGGTGGAAACATTGAGCCAAGCCCAGCAAGTCCTGGAGCGGTTAAAGAAGGGAGAAAAGTTTGAAGCGCTTGCCGTGGAAATGTCCGTCGACCCGACCGCCAAAGGAGGGG
>JASHTZ010000049.1 GCA_030040295.1 Terriglobia bacterium
AGGTTTCCTATGAGCAGGCAGCGCCGATTTTCTGCGCGGGTTACACGGTTTATAGCGGGCTGCGCTGGGCCGACCCGCAGCCGCACGAGCGCGTGGCCGTGCTGGGGATTGGCGGGCTCGGCCACCTGGCTGTGCAATTCGCCAAAGCCGCAGGCTTCGAGACGATTGCAATTTCACATTCCCCCGATAAAGACCAAATGATCCGCGCTCTGGGCGCGGATGAAATTGTCCGCGACGGAAAGAGTCTTTCCGCAGCGGGAGGCGCCGATGTGATCCTCAGTACTTCCAATTCCGCGAAGTCGATGGTGGATAGCCTTCAGGGACTGCGGCCGGACGGGCGGTTTGTGGCCATGGGCGCCGACGCTGAGCCGATTTCGATTTCTCTTCTTGACCTTCTCATGAAGCGGATTCGAGTCATCGGCAGCCAGCAAAACGGCCCCAAATACCTTTATGAAGCGCTTGATTACGTGGCACAAGGAAAAGTCAAGACGATTGTCGAGGCGTATCCGTTGGCTGATGCCGCGAAGGCTTACCAGCGCGTGGCGGATGGCAAGGCCCGGTTCCGTGCCGTCCTCACCATGTAGGAGCGTGGCCACCGCCACAATAATTGCCGGCGAGATGCCACGGCGGTCCCGCCTCAGCGGGGCCGCACTCCAGCGCAGGCTAAACCCCCACACCCTCCCGCTTGCGGTATTTTCGAACGTCGTTATGGTCGATGACGGGTTCCTGATCGCACTCGATGGCCAGGACGGTGGCGGGCTGATCGGGCGCGGCGATGGGCAGGCCCATGAACCGCACGTATTGGTCGCCCTGCTCGAATTTTACGGGTGTGCCCGACGCATATAGTTTCGCGGACAGCACTTTCGCCCGCAGCCCGCCGATCGCCACCACGCTCTGCGGGTTGAAGAAAGGCACCCAATTGGCGGCGAGCGTCTCTCCCGGCCAAAAATAGACGTGTACAAACAGGGTGTTCCCGCGGCGCGTGTAGTTGGCGTAGAAGGAGGCTTGCGCCTGGATTCGGTCCGATTCGTAAATCGTCGGGCCGTTCTTATCCATCCATTCGCCCACTTCGCTGAGCACGCGCACGGACTCCTCCGGAATCGAGCCGTCGGGTTTGGGGCCGATATTCAGAAGATAATTTCCCTTGTCGTGCGCGCAGGTGATGAGATTGCGCACGATGGTCTTTGTGGATTTCCAGTCGTCATCCGCCTTTTGGTATCCCCAGCTATCATTCATGGTCATGCAAGTTTCCCAGGCGCGGCCGGCCTCGCTGGGAGCAGTGATGTGCTGCTCGGGCGTGGTGAAGTCTCCCGGAAGGCCGTTGCGGTTGTTCACGATGATGTCCGGCTGAAGCTCGAACACCATTTTGTTCATCTTTTCGGATTCCCATCCTTCGGGAGTCAGCGGCCAGGAAACGTCGTACCAAAGAACGTCAATTTTTCCATACTGCGTCATGAGTTCGCGAATCAGTCCGTGCGTGTATTCTACAAAGCGCACGCGCGCCGCCTCATCGGTGGCGCAGCGCGCGCCGTCAGGATGGTGCCAGTCCATCAGGGAATAGTAGAAGCCCACGCGCAGGCCTTCGGCGCGCGCCGCCTCCACGTATTCCGCCACCAGGTCGCGCCCGGGGCCCTGCTTGGGAGCGCAATAATTCGTGAGCTTCGTTTCGAAATTGCAGAAGCCCTCATGATGCTTGCTGGTCATCACCATATATTTCTGCCCGGCGCGTTTGGCCAACTTAGCCCAGGCGCGCGCGGCATGGGGCTGGGGTTTGAAGTGCTTGGCCAGCAGCTCATATTGCGCCACGGGAATGCCCTCCACCTCCATCGCCCACTCGTGCTGGCCGATGACGGAGTAAAGGCCCCAGTGAATGAACATTCCAAATCGCGCCGCATGCCACCACTTCATGCGCCGCTCGCGGTCGGCGATGACTTCCGGGCTTTCCGGCGCCGTGGGTTCGCCGTGCGTCTGCGCGCCCGCGGGCAGAACGCCTGCTGCTGAAGTCGCAAGCGCGGTGGCGCCCGTTCCCAGAAGGCGCAAGTGGTCGCGCCGCGACATCTTCGGTGGTCTCATGGATTTATCGCTCCTTCGTGTCAGTTGGCCGCCGGGAGGGAAGGCCGGCTGGCTGCAGTCGCCGGCATCGCCCCCAGCGCAGCGCCAAGAAAATACGCCAACTCGCGCCGCAGTTCAAACTATTTGCGAGAGCCTCAGTTTGAATCTGTAGCGGCGGTCTATCGACCGCCGACGGCGCTCGTAGAGCGCCGCTACAGTTTATTTGGCGGGCGGTTCGGGTTTGAAATTTATGACGTCGCAACCGGGTCCATCAACTTCCATTTGCCATTCACCAACCCAGACGCGCCACGAATCGGTAACGGGAAGAACTCCCACTGTGGCGCTGCGCTTGGGAATGAGAGGCACCACACCTTCGGCAAACACGTTGCCGCCCTGGTTCGGCGGATTGCGCAAGCGCACTGTGACGTTTCGAGCATCCTGGTCGCCGAGATTGATCAGGTAGGCGCGCATGGAGGTCGGCTTGGCGATGCCTTTCCCGTCCTCGTTAAAGTTGGGTTCGACGTACAGGGGTGAAACGACCAGGGTTGGCTTCTCATAGCGGCGAGTAAAGGTATTGACGAGGTCGCGCACGTCCTGCGGCAAGCCTTCGCCGCTCGCGGGAAGCTTGAAGAAATGCTCACACAAGGCGTTGGCGCGTGCCAGCAGCTCCGGCGTGCCGGCGAAAAAACCCACGCCGAGCGATTCCGGCGCGATCATGCGAACGAAGCGGATCTGCTGCTCCAGTTCCTGGTTTGTCTCGGCCCAGTTTTCGCCGGGGTTGCCGCCTTTCCCCACTCCCAGCACCAAAATCGTTTTCGGCAAAATTCCGTACCTGCGCGCCGTCCATGCTTCGATGGCGAGGGACCAATACTGGCGCGAATTGCCGACGTAACCTTCCATCATGATCAAGTCGGCGGTGTCGCGGCAGGCTTCCGCAAGCACTTGCGAAATCGGCCCGCGCATTTCAAAGACCGCCAGGGACAATTCCGGTTTGCGGCTTTTCACGCCGCGGAGAATCTGCGCGGCCTTCTGATCCATCAGACCGCCGTAATCGAAGCCGAACTCGTCGATCATCATTACCGGCCGGGGGTTTCCGCCCAGATCTTGTCGGGTCATGATGTCCACGGCTTTGTCGATGGGCGAGCGCAGCAGGTCGCCCCACCCGTGGCCCACCGCCGCGACCACGCCGTGCGGCTGCCATTCCTTCCAGTCGTTGGGACCCACCGGTCCGATCAAGGTCGCGGAGCGGAACTGCTTCAGGTCCGCTCCCTTGGGGCTGTAGGTGGAGGCGATGACTTGCTTCAACCCCAGGACCTTGGTTTCTGCGCGGCGCGCGGCGGCCTGGCGGACGGCCAAGGTCGCGATCATCGCCCCGGCCAGGATCGCTCCGGCGATTAAGCGAAGGGTTGAGCGAAACTTCAAGAGGGTAGTAGTCATGTCCTGTAAATTCCCAAAGCCTTCGCGGGCCGCGAATTGCCTGTGGCACGGACATCTGCCCGTGACGCTGACGGCGCGTCCTGGAGCAAATGTGCGCGATCAGCGGCGTATTCTGCACACCCCCCGGCCTTCCGAATGATACCTCGGATATTCTGGGTAGGCGCTTCTCCAAATGCTGTAATTTCGAGAATTATAGGGTTGTGGGGATTTGACAAATAATTGATACTTGTCGCTATCGGAACTTGTGAAGGTGACTTGCGATGCACAGGGACCTCAGGCTATACGACCCGGTCGCGGAGTTTCACTCTGCGCCGGCCAGCGATGATGATGGCAGTATTCGCGGAGAGCGCGAAGCACCACTTTAAGCCGCAGAAGGAACGATTCTTAGAGGTCGGCAGAAGAAAGCCCGGCCGCAGACAGGAGCGCACATGGCTATCAGACCCGCGGAAACTCGAATCTTGGTGGCGATCCCATGTTATGGGAACGTCATGAAGACCCCGTTCGTCATCAGCCTCATGCAGCTTTCCCAAAGACTCTCGCATCACAATATCAACCTCAACGTTCTCATCATGGGCGATAGCCTCATACCGAGGGTCCGCAACAACCTGGCCTCAGTAATCCTGCACGACCCGCAGTATAGCCACCTGTTGTTCCTCGACTGCGACATCGAGTTTCCCCCGGATGCGGTCCTGCACATGTTGGACCTGGAGAAGGACATCATCGGCACCGCTTACACACGCAAGAATCTCAACTGGATCAATATCGCCGAAGCTGCGAAGGCAGGTATGGAGCCGCAGAGCCTTCCCGAGGTCGGCGGCAACGTTGTTGCCGGGTCCAACGAAAACGCCTCGGTGGAGTATGGCAAACCCTTGAAAGTTGCCCATGTGGGCACTGGGCTGATGCTCATCAGGCGCTCGGTCTTTGAGCGCATGCGAGATGTCTACCCGGAACTGAAGTACGAACTTGGTGACAACGAGCCAGGCAAGAACGAGCGCAAGGTCGCTTGGGACTTCTTTGCCTGCATGATCGACCCGGATGTGCATAACTTCCTGTCGGAGGACTATGCCTTCTGCCGGCGTGCAAACGCCATTGGAATCGAGACGTGGCTGCTCACCTGCCACCGCACCGTCCATTGGGGTGACTACGGATTTGTCTTCAACATGAACCAGCTTGACCGCGTTGGACAGCAACCGATGGAAATGGGCGCTCACGCCAGAGAGCTTGCGAGAAAAAATGGCGCGAACGACCCCAGCTAAATAATCCGCGAAGCATGACGCGGTGCCTGAAAGTGATGAAGCGGGCATTTGAGACGTTGAACGCGGCCAATGAGAAGGCAATGGGCGGCCTGCCCGGTGGCCCAAAGCCGAGGCTCCAGGAAACCAACCCTGCCACTACAACTGACATCGGAGAAGGGTTGGAGGCCAGAACGTCATAGGAAGCCCTATAGAATCACAGTGCCGGGGTGGCGGAACTGGCAGACGCAAGGGACTTAAAATCCCTCGGTCCGCAAGGACCATGCGGGTTCAATTCCCGCCCTCGGCACCAACGCCTTTTATTACGCCCGCAGGCTCACGAGTGATGTTGATGAAAGAAAAAAACCGATTGGTCACCGACTCCTATGAGGGATTGCTTCATGGAGTCATGCATCTGCTGGAAGCGGCCCGAACGACCTCGGCTCGGTCGGTCAACGCCATCATGACCATGACTTACTGGGAGATTGGCCGCCGGATCGTGGAGCATGAGCAAGCGGGCAGGAAACGCGCAAATTATGGTGAGGCGTTGATGGAGAAGCTGGCGGCTGATCTCACGGCCAGGTTTGGGAGGGGGTTCTCGCGTCGTAATCTTTTCCAAATGCGCGAGTTCTATATCACTTGGCCAATTGTGCAGACACCGCCTGCACAATTGCAGGGTGCTTCGACACCGCAACATTCGGCAAAAGTGCAGACATCGTCCGCAAAATCGGGAGCGAGGACAGTCGGCGGTGTGGAACCCGAAAAAAGCCAGACAACGTCTGACGAATTGGCAACGCGAATGGCCCAGGGGAATCTCCAGACGATGTCTGGAGATTCGAGCCCTTCCGAAATCGCTGCCTCTCCGCGCTTCCCTCTTCCTTGGTCCCACTATGTTCGCCTGCTCTCTGTGAAGGATGTTCAAGCCCGTCGGTTCTACGAGGCCGAAGCGCTGCGGGGCGGCTGGTCGGTTCGCCAACTTGACCGGCAAATTTCTACGCTGTTTTACGAACGCACCGCACTATCACGAAATAAGGCCGCCATGCTGCGCAAAGGGCAACACAAGGCGCCGGAGGACCAAGTCACTCCGGAAGAAGAAATCAAGGATCCTCTGGTGCTGGAGTTTCTAGGCCTAAAGGATGAGTATTCGGAATCTGCCTTGGAAGAAGCTCTGATTTTTCACCTTGAGCACTTTTTGCTCGAGCTGGGCAACGATTTCGCCTTCGTCGCCCGCCAAAAGCGCCTTCGCGTTGGGGATGAATGGTACCGCATCGACCTGGTGTTCTTTCACCGCCGCCTCAGGTGCCTTATCCTGATCGACCTCAAGACAGGCAAATTTACGCACGCCGACGCCGGCCAGATGAACCTTTATCTAAATTACGCCCGCGAGCATTGGACCCACGCAGGGGAGAACCCGCCCGTAGGCCTTATCCTCTGCGCCAAAGGGGATGAGGCCGTCGCACATTACGCCCTGGGCAATCTCAGGAATAAAGTGCTCCCCGGTGAATACCGGTTAGCGCTGCCCGCAGAAAAACAACTCGTCGAAGAACTGGAGAAAACTCAAAAGGCACTCGAAGCATTTTACGGGCGCCGCGAAGCCGGATAACTCTGTTGGAGTGGACAAACTACTTCACCGGAGCCGGAAGCACGTTGTGATAATTCGGGTACGGCGCGACGGGATACGTGGGAATCGGGTGCTGTTTGAGCAAGTCGAGCGCCACCTCGACCGCCCGCTCGAGTTGCGGGTCGTGGCCCTCCCGCACAAGCTTCGGGTCGAGTTCCACTTCCACATCCGGAACGATCCCGTGGTTCTCCACTTCCCACTCGCCCTTCAAGCCATAAATCGCCCATCGAGGCGCGGTCACTGAGCCGCCATCGATCAGCGGGGGATAACCACCGATTCCCACCAAGCCTCCCCAGGTGCGTGTTCCCACCAGCGGGCCGACCGCGGCCTTGCGGAACAACCAGGGCATGGCATCGCCGCCCGAACCCGCGAATTCATTGATGATCATCACCTTGGGGCCGAAAATTGCTTCCTGCGGCTCAGGATAGGTTTCACCCTCGCGCGTCATGACTTCCATCATCACCGGACGATGGAGATAATCAATGATGTAATCCGCCAGGTCGCCGCCGCCGTTGAAGCGTTCATCCAACACTGCGCCCTGCTTTCCCACCTGGGCAAAGTAGTAGCGATTGAAGTTCGTGTATCCGGCCCCCGCCGTGTTGGGAAGATAGACGTAAGCCAGCTTGCCGCCACTTAACTCGTCCACCTTGCGCCGATTGTCTTCGATCCACGCGAGGTTCCGCAGATTGGTCTCACTCTCCAGCGGAATCACCGTGACCTCGCGTGCGCCGGAGCCATCCGCGTGCGGCCCGACCTTCAGCACCGTCTGCTTCCCGGCCGTCTCCTGGAAATAACTGTAGACTTCCTGGCTCGCCGAGACGTCCCGGCCGTTTACCGCCAGCAAATATTCACCCACCTTCACGTTCACGCCGGGCTGCGTCAAGGGCGCGCGGAGCTGCGGGTTCCAATTCTCGCCGTTGAAGATTCGTGCGAAACGGTAGCGGCCGCCGTCAATCTCGTAGTCGGCGCCGAGCAGGCCCACTTGAACGACGGGAATATCCGGATGCTTGCCCCCGCCCACGAACATGTGCAGAACGTTGATGTTGGCCAGCATTTCCGCGAGCAGATAATTAAAGTCGGCGCGGCCGGTGAGCCCATCGACAAAGGGCGCGTAGACCTGCTCCGCTTTCTTGATGTCGAGCCCGTGGAAATGCGGGTCGTAGAAGAAGTCGCGTTCGATGCGCCACACCTCGTGGTACATCTGCTTCCATTCATCGCGGGGAACGACGTAGACCTCGGCGGCCGCCGTCTCGATCATGCCTTTGCCCGGCTGCGGCTGCTTGTCCGCGGGATTGATGAACCAGTTTTCGCCCTCCTGGTAGAGAATCTTCTCGCCGTCAAAGGAAACATCAAATTCCCGGACGTTATCCACCAGCTTTTCGGTCTTGCGAGTCTTCAGGTCGAACCGCTGAATCGTAACGCGGGGCGGGCCCTCCTCGCCTTCCACCAGCGGGCCTTGCGCGAGATACAGAACGCCCTCTTTTCCAGCCGCCAAAGCCTCGTAGTTGCGAGGAGGAATAGGCAAGGCCAAAATGCGCTGGCTGATTCCATCAAAGTCGATTTGCACTTTCACCGGCTCCGGCTTCTTTTCGCCGCCTTTCGGCTTGCCCTTGCCGGAGTCGTCGTTACCCTTGGCCTGAGCGTCATCCTTTTTCGCTTCGGAGGATTTCTCCTCGTCGCTTTCGGGCGCGAGGGGCGAAGGCAAATCCTTTCTGAGCACCGCCACGTAGACGCTGCGCGTGATGGGATGGCCGATGCTCGTCATGTCAAGCCATCCGGTGCTCAGTCCCAGGTTCGTGCTGGCGGTGAAGTAGAGGTACTTTCCGTTCTTATCGAAAACCGGGTAGAGCGCGTCGCTCATGCCGTCGGTCACTTGCATTTGCTTCTGCGTCTCGAGCGAATACACAAAAACGGCCCGCATGTGATTTTCGAGTTGCAGCGTGTAGGTCAGCCATTTGCTGTCGGGAGACCACTGCGTGTCGAACTCGAAGAGCGGGGAATCGAAGCGGTCCGTCACCACCTTTACTGGAGTGGGGTGATCGAGGTCAACGTACCAAAGATTCATGCGCTTGTCGTAATAAGCAATCTTCTTGCTGTCCGGCGACCAAGTGGGCGAATAAAAGAATGACGGCGGATCGCCTAGGTCAATTTTTCTGACGGTTCCCAGGCCGCTCTGGTCGCGAATGTGCAGCGCGTAGTCGCCCGTCTCATCGGAAAAGTAGGCGATGGATTTGCCGTCCGGCGACCAGGCGGGGTCGCGCTCCGCCACTCCCGGAGTGTTGGTCAGATTCCGCACGTCGCCTTTTTCCGCGGGCACCGTGAGGATTTCGCCATGCGCTTCAAACACCGCGCGCGCGCCCGTGGGGGAGATGTGCGCGTTTCTGAGCTGCGCGGCGACTTTCTCAAATCGCGGACGCACTTGCGGCATGTCGCCCGCCACGCGGATGGAAACTTCGTGTGTCTTGCCGGAATGCAGGTCGTAGATGTGAATCGAACCGAACTGCTCATAAACAATGCCGCCCGGGCCGGACGAGGCGGTCTTCAGGTCGAAGCCATCGTTCTTGAAGAGCGATTTCACCTGCTGGGTTTTGGTATCGAATGAAAAAAGCGTGACGGGCCCCTCGCGGTCGGAAAGAAAGTAAATGCGGTCGCCGATCCACATGGGGTCAAAGTCATTGGAATCCTCGCGCGGCACGCGAGTGATGCTGGAATCAGCGAGGTTGGCGATCCAGATGGTCGCGAAATGTCCGCCGCGATAGTGCTTGATGGCCACGTAGGAATCGATGGCGCCGAGCCGGCGGTTCCAACTCGGCACGTAAGCGAGATGCGATGCGTCGGGAGAATAGGAGCCCTCGACGCCCATCGGCAGCGCGAGAGGCGTGGGGAATCCGCCCGTGGCGGGGACGGTATAGAGCTGCTCGAATCGCGAATAGCTGGCGCGCGTGGTGCGGAACAGGATGCTCGCGCCGTCGTTTGTCCATCCCACGGCCACGTCGGAGGCAGGATGGTAGGTGAGCCGCCGCGGCTCGCCGCCCGTGGCCGCAACCACGTACACGTCATCGTTCCCATCGTAGTTGCCTGTGTACGCGATCATCGTCCCATCGGGCGAAAAGATCGGACGGCTCAGCACTCCTGTCCCGGTCACCAGCCGCTGCGCGTCGCCGCCCGCGCGGTCGACAATCCAGATGTCCCCGCCGAAGGCGAAGGCGATTTGGGCTTTGCTCATGGTGGGGCTTTGCAGCAGCAGCGGCACCGAATCCGCCGAGAATGCCAGTGCGCAAGCATACAGCACCGTCAAACAGGCCAGCAGCAAGCGACGCATGGTCCCTCCTGTTGAAATCAATGTGCGGAGTTTATACCAGATTTTTGGCCTGGGCTCTATGGGTTCGAGGCTGGGTCTCGGTTTGAATCTTTTAGCCGGCTTCGGACGGGCTGGAACTGTAGCGCGGCTGTCCCCCAGCCGCGGAGCCGTGGCGGGTAGGCACACCAGAACTCACGGCAGCAGAAACTGGTGGTACAACCCCATGTAATAAGGCAGAAGAAAGGCCTCGCCGTCGGCGAGCGTCCTTCCGTCGCCGCCTTCATCCAACTCCCAGGGATCGTGGTTCCAGTGGCCCACCCAGCGCTCATCGATGGGCAAAACTTTTCCGTTCACGCGGTAGCCGGCGGCACGGACGTTGCGGTCAAGTTCAACGTAAGCGGGCAGGCGAATGATGTCCAGTCGATGGCTGTTGATCAGCCGCCAATTGGCGCGATCGAGCGGAAAGCGTTCGAGCGTGTCCACGGAATCATTCAACCATTCGTTGTCTTTCGGCGAAAGGTCGCGCTTCCCGAAAGCGTCTTGAACGGCTTGACCCGCGCAGCTTGCCGCGTAGATGAAATCAAACAGCGGATTCAGCTCCGGCCGCTCCAGGTTCCAGTGCTTGTAAAGAGCCAGTGCGTAGGTTTCGCGGAGAATCGGATCGGTCTCGTACCGGATGAGGTTGTAGAGGTTCATGAAGATCATTTCGTCATCCGATTGATTGCCGCTGCCGGGTCCCGTGTCCGACTTAGGGATGAGAATGTTCGCGGCGTAGTCGTGCTGCTGGATCAGCCAGCGCGCGGCGGCGGAAAATCGTGCGTCACCAGTGATGTGCGCCGCCACTTTCATGTAATTCAAAATGCTCAGAGAGTTTGTGCCGCGCCCGCCGAGCCAGTCAAAATTCTGGTTCAAATTCTCCGGATTGAAGACGGCCCAGCGCGTGGGCTGGCCGTCGTGGTCAACAAGCTGGAAATTGTGGTTCAGCAGGTGGAGGGCGATGGCGGAAACCTGCTCGCGCACGCGCTGGCGCTCCTCATCCGTATCCGCAACCAGGTCGTAGTAGAGCGCGTAGAAGAAAAAATGACCGTCCAGCTCATCGGAGCTGGCGTCGGACTTCCAATACCACTTGCCGTCGGCGGAAATCGGCCAGCGCGGCGTGATGATTTTCCACAAAGCATCGCGCGTCGAGCGCTTCTGTTCGTCGCGCTGCGGGCTGTCTTGCAGATTCGGGTCAGGGCCGCTCGTGGGCAGAATCGCGCGCGCCACGAAGCCCGGCGGGGCGGGATGCGCTCCGCCCTGGGTCACAACGCGCAGGAAGCGCAGGGCTTCAAACGCCGCCTTGGCGCGCTGCTTGGCCTGGGGGTCCTTGGTGGCCGCGTAGGCGAAGCACTCGCCCGCGCCGTACATGGCGGTCCACAGGCCGTCGTTGTCACTGTCGTGCTGAACCCACTCGCTGATGTCGCCGGGGTGCTTCAGTGTGACTTCATTGATGTAACCGTAAGGCGTGCGGCGATGGCGCTTGTCAATTTCGCCCTCAAAGAACTTCGCCTTCTCGGCCAGCGTCATGGATCGGCGCTCGATGGCGCTCACGCCCGCGGAGGTCGCAATCCAAGAATCGCCGTTTGCATTAACCGCAATCGAGCGAACCTCGTCACCAGGAAGCCAGCGACGCCCCTCGCGGTATTCCCAATCCTTGCCGTCATAGCGGATCGCGCCCATTTTGGTCCCGAACCAAATTGAGCCGTTCTTATCCGCGGCGAGCGAAGTGAAGTCGTCGTAAGGAAGGCCGTCAGCGCCCGTATAGAGCTGCCAGTCAGAACCCTGGCAACCCACGCCCTGCACACTCGCAAACCACAGGTGGTTCTGCAAATCAAACGCCACGCCGCGTACATCATAAGGAGCCCAACTGCGCACAGCGTCGCGCGGATATATTTGGCCCCACGCCCCGCCCGATGATTTGATAAAAAGCCCCGCCATCGCCGCCACAGCAACGCGGCCGTCGGAAGCTACCGCGACTTGACGAACAGATTTGTTGCTGCCCAGTAATTTCGCCAACTTCGTGTCGAGTGTAAATTTTTTGCCCTTCAGAAAGTAGAGGCCGGCGTCCGTGGACAGGAAAGTGTCATTGCCCGCGATGGTGAGATGGTTCACCTTGACCTCAGGAAGATTGATCGAGGCCCCGTGCAGGTGAGCAAGTTTGCCCGCGGAAATGAACGCAACGCCATCGCCCGCGGTAACGACCTGCTCGACGGGTGCCCCCTGCGCCGCAACCACCGACCAATGCCCCGCCGAAAAGCGCGCCAAGCCCATCGCCGTGGCCGCATAAACATCCCCCGAAGCCGAGATAGCAATCGCACGAACGTCCGTTGAAGGCAAGCCATCCGCCGTCGTAAATTCCCGGCTCACTTCTTCCTGAAAAACCCCAACCCTAATGCCGGAAACGGATGCAGCAGCAGCGAGCTGCGCCGCGATCGCAAAAAGCGCCATAGCGATGGAAAGTCTTCTCATGGAAAGGTCAAACGGAGAGGGCGCTAGGGTTTTATCCATGGATTCAATACGGTGATTCCCAGTCCCTCGAAATCCTTCACGTTTCTTGTTACGAGAATGAGATTGTACTCCAATGCGGTGGCGGCATGAATAGTCCGTGCATCAACACAGAGGATGACGAGGTTTCTCAAGAGGATTTTAGGTTCAACCATGAAAGTTGGAAATAACCGCGAGTTGTACGAGTACTTGCTCGCACTCGTCTCAATACTTTAGGCCCGAGGTTCTGTAGGCCTGGCCCAGCTAATAACCGATGCGGGCCGCTATGCAGCCGGAATGAGCACTGAGTTTCTCGGAG
The DNA here is from genome assembly GCA_030040295.1 of Terriglobia bacterium. Taxonomy (GTDB): domain Bacteria; phylum Acidobacteriota; class Terriglobia; order UBA7540; family UBA7540; genus Bog-366. The sequence goes on from JASHTZ010000049.1 coordinate 12,486, forward strand.
AGTCGCGAATTGCGCTCCGACGAGTGGCCAAGGACGCGACAGGCATCCTAAGCTCAGACGAGCTTGCGGATGTGATGGATGTCTTGGAGCAGCTTGACCAAGCCTTTGACCCACGAAAGTAAGGAAAAACGTTCCGGCCACCTTCGCGCCGGCTCCCGCCTGTACGCAGACTCCGGATTCGGCCGCCTTAAGGCGTGTGGCTCGCCAGCTCGATCCGCAGGAGCTGTGGAAGGGTGTCGAAGTGGCGGTC
>JASHTZ010000525.1 GCA_030040295.1 Terriglobia bacterium
TCAAACACCCGCTGGGAGATGTCCGGAGAAAATCCCGGGCCATTGTCCTCAATCACCAGTTCGGCGCGCTCCTGATTTGAACGCAGGCGAACATCAATTTGGCAGCCAGGCGGCAGATGGACGAGTTCATTTTCCAGCAAATTGCTCAGGGTGCGATTGAGGAGCCCCCGGTCCGCCTGCACGATGACCCCATTTTGCAAATCGGTCCGAACCTCGTGACCTTTTTCCGTCATGGCGGGCTGATAGAGATGAATCAATTGCGTCACCACTTCGGACAGATCCACGGGGACGCGCTCCATGGGCAGGGCGCCGGCTTTGGCTTCGGCAACATCCAGGGTGGTGTTGAGAAGCGTCGAAACGCGGTCAAGCTCTTCGATAGCTTGTGCCATCGACTCTCGCCATTCATCGCCATTTTCGGTGGAGAGCGCCGATTCCAGCCTTCCGCGAATCGATGTGACGGGACTCTTCAAGTCGTGAGCGACGGCATCGGTGAGGGAACGCAATTGCTTAACGGATGCCTGGACTCTGTCCAGCATGCCATTGAAGGTCAATGCCAATCTGGAAATCTCGTCGGAGCCGGCAGGTTCTGGCAATCGCTCGTCGAGACCTTCGCTGCCGATTCGGGCCACAGTCTCGGTGATGCGCTCCACTCGCCGCAGGGTTCGGCGCGTGCTGAGATAGGAAATCAAGAAACCGAGCAGCACCGTTCCCGTCCACACGGCCAGGAACCGCCGCGTCAGCGTGTGCAAAAGATGGCGCGAACCGCGCTCCGAAAGTCCAAGATAAATCGGAGCCGCGCCCTCCGGCGCCTGCGCCACCACGCGAAACGGCGGACGCCATCCTTTCACTCGAACCGCCTGCGGAATCCCGGCAACAAAATGCGTGCGGCGGATGGCGTCCCAGAAAATCTCTTTGGTGCCCGGTCCGACGAAGAGAATGTCTGCGCCGGGAGCGGGGTCGGCGCGCAGGAAAAAGACATCATTCAGGCGCTCACCTTCAGAGCCGCGCTCATCGGGGACCTCGTGCATGGCCAACTCGGCGATTTCCTCAACGATTTTGTCGTACAGGCCATCCCGAGGGGTATTTCGCGCAACCTGCGCCAGCACCTGCGCTTCACCGGTGAGCCAGGCATCGGAGCGGGCCCAAATTTCCCGCGCCATCATCAAGTACACGATCAGGAATGCCAGGAACGTTCCCACGGAGAACGCCAGCGTGGTCCACAGAGCGATCCGCCAGGAGGCGGTTGTGCGCCGGTTCTTAGGCATCCTTCAAAACGTACCCTACGCCGCGCATGGTATGAATCAGCGGCCTGCAATCGCTGCGGTCAACCTTGGCCCGCAATCGATAGATGTGAACGTCCACCACGTTGGTGGCCGGGTCGAATCGCATGTGCCAGACGTGGTCGAGAATCATTGTCCGGGTGACCACGCGGCCCGGATTGCGACAGAGATATTCGAGCAGGGAAAATTCCTGGGGAGTGAGTTGCAGAACGCGGCCGCCCCGTCGCGCTTCCCGCCCGATCAGATCAAGCTGGAGATCGCCGACCTCCAGGCGGCTGGGCTCCTTTTGTCCCGGCGATGCGCGGCGCAGCAGGTTCCGCACCCTTGCCAGCAGTTCCGCGATTGCGAAAGGCTTGGTGAGGTAGTCGTCGCCGCCTTCCTCCAGGCCTTTTACCCGCTCCCTCACCGACCTTCGCGCGGACAGGATGAGGACCGGAGCGCCGTTGCCCTGCGCCCGGCAGCGCGCGATTAAATCCAGACCGTCACCGTCGGGCAGGCCCAGGTCAATGATGAAGGCATCATGATTGCCCTCCAGGGCCAGGGTCTCGGCGCTACGGGAATCGGCGGTGGAATCCACGCGGTAGCCGGCTTCCACCAGCGCGCGCTCAACAAATCGCTGAATCGATATGTCGTCTTCGACGAGGAGTAGGCGCATTTCGATTTTCGATTTATGGATCGGGAAATGTTCCCCTTCCTACGATGCCCCCGGTTGCACGAGCGTTGGCCTTTGCGAGTGGGCTCCATCAGGGTGACGCGACGCCACCCCTAGCCGGCTCGCCCGGAGGAATTCCATTATTTTCGATTCGCAATTCGGGCGCAACCTCCTTGCGATTTCGGCAGCGGTCGATGGCGCTGAGAGCGAGCGCAAGGGTCGCCTTCTGGGTGTTGGCCGCCGGCCCGCGCGAATTCATCTTCGGTGCTTGCAGCCCGGTTCCACATCCCGAGCCAAAACTTTGCGCCCCACGGTCGGGAACTTTTAGTTAGAATGAAAAATCGGAGATCGCGCTCACGTGAGTCTTCAGTTCTCATCCATCGGTCCCGCCTGCCGCCCAATTCTTGCGGCGGATTTACTGACGAATGACAACTGATGATTGACGAAACGATGAAAGGGAGGCGATATGTCAAACGCAAACTGCGACATTGGACTAATTGGCCTGGCAGTGATGGGCCAGAATCTGGTTTTAAACATGAACGACCACGGATACAAAGTGGCGGTGTTCAATCGCACAGTTTCCAAGGTTGACGATTTTCTGAAGAACGAAGCGGCGGGTACGCAGGTGGTGGGTGCGCACACGATAGCGGAATTCATTCAGTTCCTCAAGCCCCCACGCCGGGTGATGATGATGGTGAAGGCAGGCGATGCGGTTGACCAGATGATCGAGGAGATTCTGCCGCACCTTGAAAAAGGAGATATCCTGATTGACGGCGGCAATTCACACTGGCCGGACTCGACTCGCCGCACGAAATATCTGGCGGAGAAGGGAATGCTCTTTATCGGGACCGGTGTTTCTGGCGGTGAGGAAGGCGCGCGACACGGGCCGTCGATCATGCCGGGCGGCAATCCCGCGGCGTGGCCGCATGTGAAGCCGATCTTCCGGGCGATTGCGGCCAAGGTGGACAACGGGACGCCCTGCTGCGACTGGGTGGGCGAAGAGGGCGCCGGGCACTACGTGAAGATGGTGCACAACGGCATCGAGTACGGCGACATCCAGTTGATCTGCGAAGCCTACGACCTGCTCAAGCATGGGCTCGGCATGACGCCCGACGAGCTGCACACGGTGTTTGCCGAATGGAATAAGGGCGAGCTGGACAGCTACCTGATCGACATCTCGAGCCAGATCTTCGCCAAGAAGGACGAAGATGGAACGCCGCTGGTGGACAAAATTCTGGACACGGCGGGGCAGAAGGGCACGGGCAAGTGGACGGTGATCAGCGCGCTCGATACCGGGCAGCCGGTGACGCTGATCGGCGAGTCGGTTTTCTCACGATGCCTGTCAGCACTGAAGGAAGAGCGCGTGGAGGCATCCAACGTTCTGCGCGGACCGAGGACGGCAGCGAAGGTGGGTGATCACACGAAGTTTATTGAGGATGTCCGCAGAGCACTCTTCAGTTCGAAGATCATCAGTTA
>JASHTZ010000526.1 GCA_030040295.1 Terriglobia bacterium
CCCTCGGCGCGCAGCAGCTCGCAGATGCGCGGGATGATGGTGTTGTGAGCGCCGGAAAGAATCGAGATGCCGATGGCGTTAACGTCCTCCTGAATGGCGGCGCCGGCAATCTGCTCCGGGGTTTGGCGCAGTCCCGTGTAAATCACTTCCATGCCCGCATCGCGAAGCGCCCGCGCCACAATCTTGGCGCCACGATCGTGGCCGTCTAAACCGGGTTTGGCAACGAGCACGCGAATGGGAGGCTGGCTCATGATAGTTCTAAATTCTAAATGATGAATGCGGAATTATGAAGCGGAATGCATGAATGCGGGTCAGAATGTATTGCTCAGCGGAACGCCGGTTCCTCATAAGTTCCGAAGACCTTGCGCAGCACATCGCACATCTCGCCCATGGTGGCATAGGCGCGCACGCATTCGAGGATGAAGGGCATCAGATTACTGTCGGTGGCCGCGGCGCTGCCGAGCGCTTCGAGGGCGCGCTGGACGCGGGCGTTGTCGCGCTTTTTTCGAACTTCCGCCAGCTTTGCCACTTGATGCCGCGCCACGCTGTCATCAATCACCAACAGTTTGATGGGCTGGTCTTGTTCAGTCACGAAATCGTTCACGCCTACGATAATCTTCTCTTTGCGTTCCACGGCCTGCTGATAGGCGTATGCCGCATCGTGGATTTCCTTCTGTGGATACCCGCGCTCGATGGCAGAAACCATTCCGCCCATGGAATCGATCTTCTGGAAGTAGTCGTAGCAGGCGCGTTCGGTTTCGAGCGTCAGCTTTTCGATGAAGTACGAGCCGCCGAGTGGATCGACGGTTTGGGTCACACCGCTCTCGTGAGCAATCACCTGCTGCGTGCGCAAAGCAATGGTGACGGCTTCTTCCGTCGGCAGCGCCCAGGCCTCATCGAGGGAGTTCGTGTGCAGCGACTGTGTTCCGCCCAGCACCGCGGAAAGAGCCTGAAGCGTGGTTCGCACGACATTGTTGTAAGGTTGCTGCGCGGTGAGGGAGCAGCCCGCCGTTTGGGAGTGAAACCGGCAGAGCCAGGAGCGCGGATTGGTGGCGCCGAACCGCTCGCGCATGACGCGCGCCCAGATTTTGCGAGCCGCGCGGTATTTGGCGACTTCCTCAAACAGATCGCTGTGGGCGTTGAAAAAGAAACTCAGGCGGGGAGCAAATTCGTCCACCGGCATGCCGGCGCGGCGCACCCACTCAACGTATTCGATTCCATCGCGCAGCGTGAAAGCCAGCTCCTGCACGGCTGTCGAGCCCGCTTCGCGAATGTGGTAACCGCTGATGGAGATGGGATTCCAGCGCGGCACCTCGCGCGCGCCAAAGGTGATGGTGTCAACGACGAGGCGCAGGGAAGGCGCGGGCGGGAAGATATATTCCTTCTGTGCGATGTATTCTTTCAGGATGTCGTTCTGTGTGGTCCCCGAAATCTGCTTCCAGTCGGCGCCATTTTTCTCCGCCACCACCAGGTACATCGCCCAGATCATGGCGGCGGGCGAGTTGATGGTCATGGAGGTGGTCACTTGCTGAAGGGGCAAGCCCGCCAGCAAGGTCTCCATGTCTGCAAGGGATGAAACGGAAACGCCGCATCGGCCCACTTCACCCTCGGCCAGAGCGTGGTCGCTGTCATATCCCATCAGCGTGGGCAGGTCGAAGGCGATGGAAAGGCCCGTCTGTCCCTGCTCGAGCAGGTAATGCAGCCGCCGATTGCTGTCCTCCGGGCTGCCGAAGCCGGAGAACTGGCGCATCGTCCAGACCTTGCCGCGATACAGGGTGGGATGGATGCCGCGTGTGAAGGGGAATTCGCCCGGGTCGCCCAGTTCACGCGAGTAATCGAACCCGGGAAGATCGGCGGGAGTGTAGAGGCGACTGATGGGCACGCCCGAAAGCGTGGTGAATTCTTTCTGCCGCTCGGGAGACTTGGCCAGCGCGGGCTTGAGGGTTTGTTCCTCCCAGCGTTGCTCTCGGGACGATGGTTGGCGGCTTGGAACTGCGTTTAAAACTTCCGGCTCCGCCTTCTTCTTTTCAGCCACGTGAAAAACCCGCCTCATCGCCATGCTAGAGCACGGGCAGCACAAATGCAAACGTCCATCTCCCCGTACCGCGCACTTAGTTTGATATTCCCGGCGATGGATTTGCCGCTGACCCCGGAATGTTGGGCGCGTGCGTCACGGTTCCCTGGATGGCGTCACTCAGCTCCACGTTGTAGTCGGCGAGCAGGGTTCCCACTGACTGTTGGTACGAGGTCAAGGCCTTGGCATAGGTGGTGCGGGCGGTCACTTCATTTCCTTCCGCGGTGGCCAGATCGCGCTGCATTTGAATCACCAGGAAGACGGTGGATTCTCCCAACTCAAATTTCTTCTGCTCGGCTTCCAGGGTTTCGCGGGCGTATTCGGTGGCTTTTACGGCGGCGTCAATTTGCGCTTTGGCCTGAATGACGCCGATCACCGCGGTGCGCACCGACTGGGCAACAGTATTTTTGGTTTGCTGCAATTGCGTCTCAAACTGGCGGCGCTCCAGCAGCGCGCGCGCCATATCCGCCTGCGCCTGCCGGTTGCGGATGGGGAATGAAAGGTTAACGCCCAGAGAATAGTTCTTGTAGCGGCCCTGCAAGGTTTGGGTTAACGCCTGTGATACGCCGTCCGCAGCGATGCTGGGTGCGGGTAATGTCCCCACGGCGGTTTCACAATACGTCGCAAATGCCGCCTCATCCGCGGGGCAGACGCCCTGGTGGCCGGAGAGGCCCGTGGCAGCATAAGTTCCATAGAAGTTAAGGGAAGGCAGCAGGGCATTGCGCCGCGCCGCCAGGTTGTAGTCCTCATCGTGCAAGTTCAGTTCTGTCTGCTCGATTTCCGGCCGGTTGGCGTAGGCCAGCTTCAGCGCCTCATCGAGAGAGGGTATGTCGTTGGGCTTGGGTTCCGGCAGTTTGTCCATCGCATCGATTTGCGCGCTGGTCAAATCCCCCTCCACTCTTTTGGCGATGGCGGTCTTGATCAGCTCGCCCTGCTGCTGCAAATTCGTCTGAGCCACAATCAAGGCCTGCTCGTCGCTGGCCGCTTCGGATTCCGCCTGCACCACGGAGATGGGCGCGAGCGTCCCGATCTGGACTTGTTTCTTGTTGTCTTCGAGCAGTTTTTGGGAATAAGCCAGCGCTTGCTCTTTCACCCGCACATTTTCCTTGTCGGAAAGAAAATCCCAATATTCGTTCAGCACCGTGCCCATCGTGGTCATGACCTGCTGGCGGAAAACCGAATCCGCCTCCTTCATATCGTTCCTGGCAATGCGGATGAACAGGGAATTGACGCGCCGGCCGTATCCATTCAGAATCGGCTGGGTAAATCCCACGGCCAGTTCCGTGTACACTTCGGGATTGAAGGCATCCGTGAGCGCGTTGTTTTTGTATCGCTCGCCGCCCAACACCACTTCGTAGCTCGTGCCGGTTTGGAACTCCTGCACGACGCCCGTAAAGTAACTCGCGCCCTGATTGAATTCGTAAGGGACGCCGGTCACGACCGTGGTCCCCAACGGGCTGAGGTTCTGGTTCCAACCCATGGAGAAGAAGGCCTCCGGGTCAAAAGTGCCGCCGCCCAGTTGAATGGAACTCGCCCCGCCGGAGACGCCGCCGGTGGAGGTGCTGACGCCGCTGGTGCTTGCGCTTACACCGCTCCCCACCGCGCCGGAGTAGAGCGCGGAGGAAGTAAATCCGCCATTGATGCCGCGCGGCGCGCCGCCCCCTTGCGTGCGGAGCAGGTCCGTGTGAGCGTAGGCAATGTTGTAGCGCGCTACGGCGATATCGAGATTGTTCTCGAGCGCCAGCTCCACGATATCCAGGAGCGTGAGATGAATTTTCCCGTCACTCATCAGGCTTTGCAGGAGTTGCGAGTTCGTCATCTTGGTTTCGGGGACGTAGGGCATTTCGTAAGGCGACCACAGGTCGGAGAACCATCGCCGGTTGGCGTAATCCGTTCTGAAGGCGCCGGAGGATTCGGCGGCGGGTGGGGCGGGGGCTTGCTGCGCATGCAGGCAGGGCCCGCTCAGGAAAATGCTGGCAACAAACATCAAAGCGGCGAAACGCAGACGGTAAGGCATCATGGAATGTCCTTCTCCCTTTAGGCGGTAAGCTTCTGTAATCATCTCTTCTTGCGGGTATTACGCAATGATTGGATGCAAAGTTTCACCGGCCGTCATCCGTCGGTGCCTTCGACCCGGATTGAAGATACCTGCGAGAGGTGGCAGGCAGTTTTCGATCAAAACCAAGCGGGTTGGAAACGGGAGCCCGCGAAGCGCCCACGCTTCCGGCATTGCCGCGGTTGCCGGGCTGTTCCGGACCCCGAAAACTGGAAATGACACGGGCTTGATGACCCTTTGGTCAACAGCGGCGGATGGAAGTTTATCATCCGTGGGCGATTGCGACAACTTTGGGACGGCCTACTTTTGGACGGCCAGGGCGCGTGGGATTTTGGTTGTACTGCGAGCTTGGTAGAATGGAGCCGCCGTGCGCAACATTCGGCTCATCCTCGCCTATGACGGAACGGACTTCCGCGGGTGGCAGCGCCAGCCCGGCGCGCCAACCATTCAAGGGTG
>JASHTZ010000527.1 GCA_030040295.1 Terriglobia bacterium
CACCGAGGCGCTGGTAATGGTTAACTTCCCGTCGCTAAAGGACGCCGGCCCGTGCCAGTGCCTCACATCAAACGAAGCCGGGGCTGCCGACAGTCCAGGCGTCGCGGGTACCACTACTGGACTCGGTGGGGGAGTTGAAAGCTTCACTGTGACTCGAGAGGTTGCCGAAACGGTGCCCCCAGGTCCATTTGCGGTCAGAGTATAGGAGGTAGACTCCGGGGGTGTCAGAACCCTGGATCCCTTCGGCTCCACCTTCCCGACCCCTGGCTCCAGATCGAGTTCCGTAGCATTTTCAGACATCCAGGCCAGAGTGATGGATTGGCCTTTCTCGATTGTCGTCGTTTCGGGGATCAGCGTCACGGAGGGGGGCGTGAGCTTCTCCAGGTTGATCGTAACGTTCGCCGTTTGCCCAGCCGCCAAGTCCACTTGCCGCTCGTTGTCGAGGTAGCCGTCGTGGCTGAGGCGGAGGCGGTGGCTGCCGGGGATGAGGTTCGGCACCTTCAGATGGCCCTCTTCGCTTGTCTGCCCCTGATGGACGTCATCGACATAGACCTCCGCGTGGCCGGGGGAGGACTGAATCTCCAACACGGGCGGGGCAGCGGGTGGCTGGGGGGAGAGCCCGCGCAGCGCCGCCAGGAGCTCATCGGTCGCCCCAGCAGCGCGTAGGTCCTTCTCTGTCTGCGGCGTGAGGGCAAAATCGATGCCATGCTCGCGCGCCAGTTGTGCTACGCGCTGGGGCGGCACATCGCCCTTGACCAAGGCGATGACATCGTCCTTGGTGAGCGGCCTTCCCGGCGTCTGCCCCCGGGCAGCCATGGCCACGGCGTATAGCATTAACGCCACCAGAACAATAGAATTTAGAACGACTCTGCGCATCGTCCACCTCGGGTGGCCACGGAGTGCCGCCCCTACTGCCGATTGCCTAGTTATGGGGAGATCCTTCCGCGGTTTTCGCGCTCCTCTCGCCGCTGGTTCTTGCGCTGAATCTCGGCGTTGGCCGGGCGAAGAGCAAGGCCCCTCTGAGGGAAAAGGTCAGGTACCTTCTTTCGCGCGCCCGCCGTCCCGCAGCGTGTTTTCCTGTCCGGATCTCGCCACGGCTCTTCACACCCATTTCTCTGAACCCTACGGCCGACTCTTCTTTATCTTATCGCACTCTGGATACTTGTTCTTCCTTTTCGAAGCGGGTAGCGCGAGCTGTTCCGTTTCTTGGAACTACTCTGCGGCTCTCATCCTTTCGCAAAATTCGCACATTCGTATTGCCGATTTACGTGCCGCAGAGTGGGGCAAACTACGCCCAACTGTGCGCTACCCACTTTTTGATTCCGCAGCCCCCGGCCCTGCGGCGTGGCATTGCCTCGCATCGCCGGTGTGGGCACCGGCGCTACAGTCGAAAGCCATGGCCAAGCATCTTGCCGAATGTGAGGAAGGGATAAAGGATGGCTACCCTGAGGAAGCGCGCTTGGCGCCGGAAACCTGCGCCTCTAACTCGGCGATATCGAGGACGATCACCTTCCGGCGCTCCAGGCGAATGATGCCGCGGTCCACAAAGCGCCGCAAATTGCGCGAAACCAGGTCGCGCACCGTACCGATTTCCGCGCCGATTTCCTGGTTGGTCTCTTCCAAAGGAAACTCGATGCCGCGCCGCGTCCGCACGCCTTGCTTCAGCGCCCGGTCGCGCAGGAACCGCGCCAGGCGGTGGCTGACCTCCTTGAGGGAAAGCTCCTCCACCAGGCTGGTGAGGTAGCGAAAGCGCCAGGCCAGTGAGCGGATGACCGCGAAGGCGACTTCGGAGTTTCGCCGGCACAATTCCAAAAATTCCCGCTTGGGAAGGAAAAGCAGGCTGGAATCTTCGGCGGCGAGGGCGGAAGCCGGAAAGGTTCCTCCATCGAAGACGCTCAGTTCGCCCACAGTCGAGCCCGTGCGCTCAATCACCAACACCTGCTCGCGGCCGTTTTCGGCCATCTTGAAGAGCTTGATGGCGCCGGATTGGACCACAAACAGACCCTCGCAGGGGTCGCCCTCCGCCATCAGGACCTCATCCTTCAGGATTCGCCGCACCACACAATGGCCGGCGAGAATTTTCAATTCCTCCTTGGGCAAAACGGCGAAAAACGGGACCCGGCGCAGCGTCTCAACGGCGTCCAGAGCGGGAATCGTCATCGTCTTGAAATCGGCTGCCGGCATGGCGGGAAATACCACCTCCCTGGTGGATACAAACGAGAGTTGGAAAAGATCAGCTTATCAAAACCGCTGCGGGAAGGCACGACTTAAGTCATCGCGCAGTGCACCCTGCGACCTTATAGTGGCTTACAAAGAGGGCAACTGTGAATCCATCGTTAGAAAAGGGCCCTCCGGAGGAAGCTGCATGGCGTACATCATTGCTGAACCCTGCGTCAATACCAAAGACACCGCCTGCGTCGATGTTTGCCCGGTGGACTGCATCCACCCCCGCAAAGACGAGGGGAACTTCGCCGACCACACGATGCTCTACATCGACCCGGTGGAGTGCATCGACTGCGGCGCGTGCGTGCCCGTTTGCCCCGTCTCCGCCATTTTCCCTTTGGACGACCTGCCGGAAAAGTGGAAGAACTATACCGAGATGAACGCACAGTACTACCAGAAATAATTACTGAAATGGGTGATTCTGTAGCGGCAGTCTATCGACCGTCGCAAGGGCGTGTCTGAGAACCGGCGGACATGCTCGTGGAATTCGACGCTCATCGAGCGCCGCTACAGC
>JASHTZ010000528.1 GCA_030040295.1 Terriglobia bacterium
GCCTTCGGCGGTGAATTTCAACGGCTGAATGACGTGGAAAAGAACATCGTGAACCAGAACGGGACGTTCACCTTCAGCACGACCAGTCTGACGGGCAATCCCATCTCCGACTTTATGATCGGCGACGTCCGTGAATTCGTGCAGGGGGGCGGCGAGTACTTTGACCGCAGCGGGAACTTGCCTTCGCTTTTTATACAGGATAAGTACCGGATTAACCGAAGCCTGGTGGTGAATCTTGGGTTGCGCTGGGATCCAGCCTTGCCCTATAAAGACTCCGAAGGAAGAACCGAATGTTTTGTGCCGGGGCTACAATCCCAGCGATTCCCGAATTCGCCTTTGGGCTATCTTTTTGAGGGAGACACGGGATGCCCGTCCGGAGGAATGACGGCAGCTTGGAATCAGTTGGGACCACGATTCGGTTTCGCCTATAACCGTCGCGGAACAAGCCGAACCACCGTGCGCGGCGGTTGGGGCTTGTTCTATCAGCCGCCCAATATGAATATGTACACGCGCATGTCCGATAGTGCGCCCTTCAGCCCGCAGTACGATCTGTATGACGTGCCCTTTATGAACCCTTACCAGGGAATGTCAAACCCCTTCCCCGAGCAATTTGCTCCCTTTGTTCCACCCGCCAATTCCACTTTCGCACTACCTTTGGGGGAAGCCCAGGCATTCCAGCCGAATTGGAGACCTGCTCAAGTCATGAATTGGAATCTTACAGTCGAACACCAGTTGACGAACAACGTGCTGGTTCGCGTCGGTTATGTAGGGTTGGCCGCCAGCCATCTTTCCTATAACACGGACGCCAACGCGCCTTTGCCAAGTCCCACGGCCACTGCCGCCAACGAAACCGCACGCCGGCCCTACCAGCAGTTTGGCGAAATCGCAGAGAACTTCTCCGAAGCCAACGCTCAATATAATGCTCTACAAGTTGGGGTGGAGAAGCGGCTCTCCAAAGGTCTAACCGTGACAGCGAATTACACTTGGAGCAAAAGCATGGATGTTGTTACTGAACAAGGCGGCTTTGGGACTTTGAGCATTATTAATCCTTTCAACTTGAACATGTATCGAGGGGTCTCTGACTACAACATCCCCAACAACTTTGTGTTGAATTATTTTTGGCAGCTCCCTTCACCTGACCACGGCCTAGCCAAAACGCTTTTAGGAGGATGGGCCACCACTGGAATCTGGACCTGGGAGAGCGGCTATCCTTTGGATATCAATTCCGGGGGGGACCATTCCTTCAGCCTTGGCGAGGGCAATGCTTACGGATATGATCAAGCGGAACAACTCTCCACCCCACAATACACGACGGGGTCACGGGGTGCGCGGATTCAAGAGTGGTTCACCACCAGCGCGTATGGCGCTCCGGCGGCAAACACTTTCGGAAACGTCGGTCGCAACACCTTGATCGGTCCCGACACCTTCAACATCGACTTCGCGGTTCACAGGATGTTCTCCCTGAGTGAACGCTTCAAGCTGCAATATCGGGCGGAGTTTTTCGATTTTCTCAATAATCCCGAGCTCGACAACCCGAATACCTCGCTGATCAGCACAACCTTCGGCCAGATCACCGCCGCGCGGAATCCCCGCATTGTTCAGATGGCATTGAAGCTCATCTTTTGAGGAGTGCACCTCCGCATGAAAAACGAGATGACTCGAAGGCAGTTCGGGCAAGTTCTTTCGTCGACGATGGGTGCCACGGTGTTGAGAGCGGGAGCGCTCCCCGCGCGCCCGCCGGCACCCCACCGGCCCAATATTCTTTTTATCTGTTCAGATCAGCACAACGGACGAATGCTCATGGGAGGTCCTGGGGAAGCAGTTCAAGCCCAGACGCCGAATCTCAAGCGCCTCGCTGCCAAAGGCGTCTGGTTCCGCAACGCCTGTACCGTGGCTCCGGTATGCGTTCCCGGGCGCGCCGCAATGATGACGGGACGTTTTGCCTCCGACGTCGGGTCTTATTGCAACAGCACACCGTTCGATGGTCGGGTTCCAACCTGGGCAAACTATTTGCGCGATACCGGCTATTACTGCTGGGCGACGGGCAAGCTGGACATGACCCCGCATAAGGACTTTGGCTTCAAAGAAGTGAATACCGAGCACGGGCATTTCAGCCAGCCGGATATCACTTCGCTGTTTCGCCGTCCAATCTGTTTCCGCGTGGATGAACGGCCGATGGTAGACGGCGGTCCGGGGGAGGGCGGTCGCCGGCATGACGAGCAGGTGATCGAAGCGGGACTTAACTTCCTTCGGACTGAGGCTGGACAGGTTGGAAAACCCTGGGCGATGTACTTGGGCATGATACGGCCGCATCCCCCCTATCTCGCTCAACAGAAATTCCTGGACCTTTATCCGCCCGCCGAGATGACGCTTCCCAATATTCCTCCAGGCCTTCTTGAGAACGAGCATCTCTTCTTTCAGGCGATGCGTAACTACAAGCTCGAATCCACTCCCATACCTGAGGAGCGGGTACGGCGGGCGCGTAGCGCCTATTACGCGTGCATCAGCGAAGCGGACGACAACATTGGGCGCATTCTTGATCACATTGACGCGACCGATGGGCTGAACAACACGCTCGTCATCTATACGGCCGACCACGGCGAGATGCTTGGGACACACGGGCTGTGGCAGAAGGACGCCCTTCTCGAAGGAGGGGTGCGCGTCCCCATGATTTTGGCCGGTGCAGGGCTTCCGCAGGGAAAGATTGTGGACACTCCAGTTTCGCACGTCGATTTGATCGCAACAATGCTGGCTGCCGCAGGCATAGAAACTCCGGAAGGGCTCCGCGGTCGTTCCTTGCTTCCGATGATGCGCGAAGGACGAACGGACTTTCCTAAGTTTGTATATGCGGAATCCAACGGCTCGGGGACCAGTACCGGTTCGTTCATGATCCGGAGCGGGGAATGGAAGTACATTTATTTCACTTGGTATAACGATCATCTTCTGTTCAATCTCCAGGACGACCCGGAAGAGCTAATAAATCTAGCCACCAAACCTGAATTCGCTGAGGTCGCGCAGGAATTGCATGGCCTGCTCACGTCGCTAGTTGACCCAGAAACGATAACCGAACAGGCTTTTGAACAACAGGCGAGAGTTTTGGCCAAATTGCTTCAGGAAAGTCCTCCGGAGAGGTTTTTCCAGGGGTTAAACAAGCGCCTCGGCAAGGGCCAGGCAGTAGCTTTGATGAAAAAGCTCCGTCCCAATTGGAAGCCCTCCTCGGCATGAATGCAGGGCTTGACTTCGAGAGGAGTGCGAAATTTTAAATCCGATTTCTGCCTTACGAGCATTTTTTGACAGGGGACCAATACTTTGCTGGCAGTGAAGACCTACCCGATCAAGGGTTTCTTCTGCTCGCACGGCCGGATGGTTATTGCTTTATTGTTTTTCGTTACGGCCATTAACTATTTGGACCGGCAGAGCCTCTCGGTAATTGCACCCTTATTGCGGAACCGGCTCTCATTTTCCATGGTTGATTACTCTCACATTGTTTTCTTGTTCTTCGTGGGTTACACCATCGGCCAAGCCCTGGATGGCAAGATGATCGACCGAATTGGCTCGCGTCGGGGGATGCTGGCGTGCGTAGGGCTTTGGTCCTCCGTGTGTATGCTGCACAGTCTCGCAATAGGGGTCATCAGCTTGGGAATCTTACAGCTCCTCTTGGGCGTCGCCGAAGCGGGCAATTGGCCGGGTGGCGTGAAAGTGGTGGCTGAGAATTTTAGCCCGGCGCGACGCGCCTTTGCGATTGGCGTGTTCAACAGCGGCTCGACCTTGGGCGCCGTCCTGGCTCCGCCGTTGGTGGTCGCCATGGTTGGGACGTGGGGCTGGAGGCCGATGTTTGTGGTCATCGGCGCTATGGGAATGGTGTGGGTTGGTTTGTGGAGCGTGCTTTGCAGCAAAGAGCCTGCGCCGGCAGAAGCCACCGAATTTTCATCGCCGCCGCGGCAAGCAAAGATGGGCGCTTTGCTGCGGGAGAGGGCTGTTTGGGGTTTGATGATCAACCGATTTCTTTCCGACCCCATTTGGTGGTTTTATGCCTTCTGGCTACCTGCCTACCTGACGCAGAGCCGGGGCTTCACCCTCGCGCAGATCGGACGAACCGCCTGGATTCCGTTTGCCTTTGCGGGGGCTGGCGGCTGGTGCGGCGGGTTCGCGTCTGATGCGTTGATTCGTCGCGGCACCCCTCCTGTGACGGCGCGGAAAACCGTTATGGTGATTGGGTCGTGCCTGATGTTCTGTGGCCTTCCCGCATTCCAGGTGCGCAGCAGCGCGTTGGCACTCGCCTTGATCAGTGTGGTGGTGTTTGGCTTCACATCCTGGGCAAGCAACATTCTGAGTTTGGCGACGGATTTTTTCCACCCTGAGCAAGTGGGACAAGTAACCGGACTGAGTGGCACCGCGGCCGCCATCGGAGGCATGGTGTTTACCCTGGCCACAGGCTGGCTTGTCCAAAATATTTCGTTCGGGTCGGTTTTCATAGCCAGCGCGGCAATGACCGTCTGCGCCCTCGCGGTCATCTTCTGGATTCTACCCCAAGCGCGCAGGGTGGAGTTGTGAAGGCAGCAGGCAGTGGGCGAACGGCAAGAAGTATCAAGGACATAGGATGATAAAACTTGGGGTGCTGTATGCATTAATAATTTCTGGACTCGTCCTGCCGACCCATGCGGGAGCGCAGACGACTCCCGAATCTGTAAAACCAGTCCTCGAAGAGGAAATCCAGCCCACAGCAGTGACGGCGTTTCAGGTGCGACACTTCCTCATGAAGCGGATTGCGAAGTTGCCTTCCCCAACATCGGCCCAAGAATGGACTGCGGAGGAAGCGCGCCTTCGAGAGCATTTCCTGAAAGACATTGTTTTTCACGGATGGCCGCGCCAGTGGATTGACTCCGCGCCTGTCTTTCAGCCGATGGGCACACTCGAAACGGACGGAAGCTATCGTTTGCGGAAGTTTCGTTATGAAATCGTGCCGGGGTTCTGGTCCACGGCTCTCCTATACGAACCCGCATACTTGCGGGGCAAGGTCCCCGCCATCTTGACCGTGGAGGGTCATTTTCCTCCGGGAAAAGCCGCGGAGTGGGTGCAGAAGCGGTGCATCAACTTTGCCAAGGCCGGCATCCTAACGCTCAACCTGGAATGGTTCGGTTACGGGGAGCTCTTTGGAGGGCAATACTCGCACGATTTTGGGGCCCACCTCGATTTGGTAGGGGCCCACGTGCTGGGTCTGTTTTATCTGGCAATGCGCCGGGGCCTTGATTATCTGGCAGGCCTTCCCGAGGTTGACCCCAACCGGCTGGGCTTTACGGGGTTGTCAGGCGGCGGCTGGCAGACCATCATACTCGGAGCCCTCGACCCGCGCGTCAAAGTTGCGGTGGAAGTTGCCGGCTTCCAGGCTTTGGGTTCCGGGGTGTTCCACACGGGCTTCCGGGAAGTCGAGATCAGCGCTCCCGACTTATGTGCGGGTAGTGATTACAACATTTTTGTGGCGATGCGCGCTCCCCGGCCAACCCTCCTCATCCATAACTCCGAAGACCGGGGTTATCGGTCAGGTCTTGTCCAGCCAGAAATCTATGACCGTGTCAAACCGTTCTTTCGCTTGTTTGGGAAGGGGGATGAGTTGGCTTGGCATGAGAATGTCGACCCAGGCACACACAACTACCAAATCGACAATCGCCAGCACGCTTATGCGTTTTTCACCCGGTACTTCGGTATGCCCTTAATAGACAAGGAGATCCCGAGCGACTCGGAGATCAAGAGTTTCGACGAGCTTAAAATCGGAGTTCCTTCTGACAACCTCACCGTGCTCGGACTCGCCAGAAAGTTAGCGGGCGAGATCATGCGCCCGCCGATTCCCATGGCCTCCGAGGTTCGGGAGCAATGGGCCTCGGGAGAAAGGGCAAAGCTCCAGTCCGTTACTCGATATAAGCCCGTTAAGGTCGAGAATGCCTGGAGAATGGACTACGCCAAGGCGATGGGAGTGGAAACCCTTTCCTACCGTTTTGATTTTGACAACGAACTCAGCGCCACCGGCGTTTGGATGAGGGCTATCGCCGCCTCCGACTCCCCGATCACGATCGTGCTGAATGACAGCGGACGGAAAGACGCTGGCAACGCGGTCTCCGATCGCGTCAACCGGGGCGAGCAGGTCCTCGCTCTGGATCTGATTTTCAACGGGGAAATGCGTCCGGAGAACCCCGAGCGAGTCGGACTCGAACCTCTTGTCGATTGTATTGGCGAGCGCGCTATCGGAATCGAGGTGGCGCAGCTTATCGGTGCCGCGCACTGGCTGGCGGCGTCCGCAGGGCATGGACGGGTGCGCTTGGAGACGGCCGGCATCCGTAGCCAGGTTATTGCCCTTACAGCAGCGGCCCTGCAACCCTCGCTGTTTTCAGAAGTCGTGACGCAGGGTGGAATGCGAAGTTTGGCCTACCTACTCGACGCCCCGGTGCCCTTTCGAAGCGCAATGGAGCTCTTCTGCCTGGATTTCTACAAGTACTTTGACCTGGACCGGCTCATCGCCATGGCGGCGCCCACTCAGGTCCGCCAAATAGAGTTTCGGGAGGATAAGAAATGAAAATGGCCGTCGGAAGTGACAGTGCAACATCCCTGGGCGAGACCGTATGCCGCTATTTGGAGTCTAAGGACATCGAACTGGTTCGCTGCGGGCAATGTGCGTGCCAGGAAGCGGACTACGTGGACGCCGCGCTGGAGGTTGCAAAACGGGTTGCGTCCGGAGAATGCGATCAAGGTTTGATTTTCTGCAATACAGGCACTGGAGTCACCATTGTGGCCAACAAAGTTCACGGGGTCCGTGCGGCGTTGTGCGTGGATGCCTACTCGGCCCGCATTGCTCGGCTGGCGAACAACGCCAACGTCATCGTCTTGAGCATCCGTCTGACCGGTGAGCCCCTCGCCAAGGAAATTTTAGACACCTGGCTGGCGACCGAGCCCTCCACCGAGCCGAGGCGAGTGAACTTCCATCGAAAAACGGATCAAGTGGATCAGCTTTTCCGGGCCAGCTTGGCGACAGAATAATGGGAGGCAAGGATCGGAGGTAACCCAGGTGGATCATGACCAGATGGTATGGGATATCGCTTTAACTGCGACGCCGAACCATTCCTGCTTCGGCCCGATCCTTCTGAATGGCGATATCGCAGGCGCTTTCCAAAAAGCTGCCGAGTTGGGTTGCCGGGGTGTCGAACTACACCTTCAGCGTCCGGAGGATATCGACATCGACCTGGTAACGCGACTCATGGCGAAATATAACCTGCACGTCCCAACGCTGGGTACAGGAATGTCAGCTACCGAGGAAGGTTTAACTTTTTCTGACTCCAATTCATCCGTGCGCGCCCGAGCGGTCGCGAGGGTTGGTGCGTATGCGCGCTTGGCCTCCGAAATCGGCTCGGCCGTAACCATCGGATCAATGAACGGTAAGATTGGATTATGTGATCCGGACGAACGCCCAATCAGGCGCCAGCAGGCTTTGGATTGTCTTGCGGAAGTTTGTCAAGATGCTCGACGACTTGGCGTTCTGATCCTGTTGGAACCGTTGAATCGCTATGAATGCGACTACCTCAACACCCTGGCGGATGGTATGACCGTCGCCCGCGAAGTTGCGTCGGACAACTTGAGATTGCTGGCTGACACGTTTCATATGAACATTGAAGAAGCTGACTTGGTGGCCAGCCTAAAAGCCGCCGGCCCCTTGATCGGACATGTGCACCTCGCCGATACCAATCGGCAGGCGCCCAGGCACGGCCATCTGGATGTGGCGAGTGTACTGCGCGCGCTGGCGGAAATCGAATATCAAGGATGCCTTTCCTTCGAGGTCCTTCCGCTACCCGACGCGCACACGGCGATCTCCGACGGCATCGCCGCGGTTCGCAACACGGCGTCCGGAAGACCATCGGCCTGAAATGTGTCCCACCGTACAAGTTAGGAACGAGAGAAAACTCACTTTGGGATATAAGGAGGTTTTTCATGGCTAAAGGCCCTTTAAACGACGAACAGGCACGCGAGTTCCATGACAACGGATATTTCCTGGCCAAGGGGTTGTTCGATGCTGAGGAAATTGCTCTGCTCCAGCGCGCTGCGAAGGAGGACCGGGAACTCGACCAGCACTCCATAGGCAGGCAAGATGGCGAGGGAGGAACCGTTCGACTCTCAGGCTGGAATCATGCCGGCGACTCACTCTACGGAATGTTCGCGCGCTGCGAATCGGCCGTGAACTCTATGGAGAGACTGTTGGAAGGTGACGTCTACCATTACCAGTCGAAGGTCATCATGAAAGATCCCAAAATCGGGGGCGCCTGGACGTGGCACCAGGACTATGGGTATTGGTATATGTACGGCATTCTGTTTCCCCTTTTGGCCAGCGCCTACATCGCCATTGACCCGGCGACGCGCGAGAACGGCTGCCTCCAGGTTATTCAAGGATCGCATCAACTGGGCCGCATCGATCATCTCCGCTCGGGTGACCAAGCCGGGGCCGACCGAGAGAGAGTAGATGAAATTCTCAAGCGGATGGAATTAGTTTATGTGGAAATGAACCCCGGCGATACCCTTTTCTTCCATTGCAATCTCCTGCACCGGTCGGATCAGAACCGGTCAGAGAAATCCCGCTGGTCGTTGATCTGCTGTTACAACGCCACACGCAACGTTCCTTACAAAGAGAGTCCCCATTCACATTACGAGCCGTTGCACAAAGTGCCAGATGCGGCAATCAAGGACGCGGGCATTCGACGCTTCGGCGATACGCCTGGTGACGCTGCCTGGTGGGAGCAAACGGCTACCAGCCCTGCTGCGAAAGCCCTCGAGGGAAAGCAATCGTAACCTATTTATCCTCGGAGAACTTCTGCGCATCTCCACCGGAATCGGAGAACGGACCATGTGGAACTTTTTATGTCGCAGTCTCGTGGTTGGATTTCTCTTCTTTCTGATTTGCTGCTGCGCTGGTCGCGCCAACGCAGAGAGTTCTTTCTGTAGCGACCGTGGCTGCGCCGAAACCCGTCAGTCCTTCAAACAGCTCTGTGACTTCATTGTTGTCCATAAAAGCTCGGGACGCTCCACTATCCGAAATGGCAAAACCGTGGGGGCGATCTTTATTGCCGGGTATTACATGCGTCCACTGGTGGCCGGCTATGAAATTCTGGACGACCGCAGGTACCTCGATACCGCCATCGCCCACAGTGATGCCTTGCTGAAGGGGCAAATGCCAAACGGCTACTGGGCGACGGGTTATGGGTCGGTATATTTGGCTGACACGGGTAGCGCCCTGGGCTTGTTTATCGTTCTATACACGCACGTGGATCAGCAACGTCAGAAGCGATATCGCGACGGGGTTCAAAGATTTGTAACGGCGGTCCATGACCGCCGTCCTTGAATTCTCAGGGAGTTCCGGCGCTCATAGTGCGTCGCTACAGCAAACTGTACCAGAATATCCTTTTTTGTTTGGCCCCAACCGAGTATATACTCCCGCTTGGCGAGGTGGCGGACGCCAATCGGGGCACGGGAGGTTTTGGTTATGAAAACACCCACGACTGGCGCTGAGGGCGAGTCGCCAGAAGAGTTTTCCGCCCGCACCTTAAGGGAGCTGGACGCGGCGCGAATTTCCGCGGCTACACACGGGCGCCCGCAATCGGAATTCGCCCCTCCCCTAACCTTGGGGCGGCGCGACCTGTTGCGGGCAAGTTTGGCGGGTGCGGCGACTTTGATGGCGGGTGGGGCGGCGGACGGCCAGACCACTCCGGCTTCGCATACCACGCCGACTACCGGCAGCCAGTCGCCGCAGCATCGCGTCATTGACACGCACAATCATCCCAATTGGATTGGTTACAACGGAGCGCGCATCGTCGAGAACATGGATAACGCTGGCATCGAGCGGACTTGGCTGCTGAGCTGGGAGCTTCCGGAAGTTGAAATGGCCACGAGCTACTACCGGGAACTCACGCCGACGGGCGTAGGCATTCCATTTCGTGACGTGATCGACGTGGCCCAACGTTATCCCGACCGTTTTATCCTGGGAACCACCACTGACCCGCGCGACCCGCAGGCGCACCAGAAGTTGAAGGCTGCCGTGGACATTTTCAATGTCCGGGTGTTTGGCGAATTCAAGCGCCGCATTCGCTACGACAATCCCGATGTGATCCGGCTCTTTCATTACGCCGGCGAACTCGGCCTGCCGGTGACGATTCACCTGGACGCCACGTTTCCCCGGCATGGGGTAGCGAGCGACTGGCAGTGGTGGTACGGCGGCGGCCTGGAGGTTATGGAACCTGCGCTGCGCCTCTGCCCCCACACCCATTTTCAGGGCCACGCCCCGGGGTTCTGGCGGGAAATTTCCGCCGATGCTGACCAGGAACCCCTGGCTTACCCCAAGGGAAAGCCGATTGTGGGTCGAGGCCGCCTCTTGGAATACCTGGATAAGTTTCCCAACCTGAATTGCGATCTCTCCGCATCCTCCGGCCTTACGGCGCTCAGCCGCGATTTGGATTTCTCGCGCAAGTTCCTGATC
>JASHTZ010000529.1 GCA_030040295.1 Terriglobia bacterium
AACCATGTGGGGCTATTCGTAACAAAATAACCAGAGCGGTGGTCGCCTGCAAAGACAGATTACGTCGGGTCAATTGAGCAGGGGCGAGGCCCGGAATGGCGCTCAGACCCCGGAATTGACTTATCGAGAAGGGTGGTCAATCCTATGCGATTCTTCACGTTTCCGAGGCTGCGGCCGTCCTCGTTGAAACTGGAGATGCGCGAGTGCCTGGACGAGAGCGCGTTCCACAGAATACTCATTTGCGAACAGAAGAGGGCGACGCGCTCAGGCCGGGCTTTGCTTTTAATGTTCGTGAATGTCGAGCATGTCCTCCAGGCACACCAAAACGATCACGTCCAATCCCAATTACTTTCCGCCCTCTGCCAATCCACGCGAGAAACAGACATTATCGGGTGGTATCGGAAGAGTGCCAGACTCGGGGTTCTTTTTGCCGAGATCCACATGCCGGACGGCAAAGCGCCGGAAGGCGTGATTCGTGCAAAGGTCATCGGCGCGCTGCGCGCCAAGCTTGACGGTGAAAAGGTGAACCAGATCGAAACCGAATTCCTGGTCCTTCCTGAAGCTTGCGACCGTGCAGGCAATTGTCCCCCTGCCTCCGAGACACAGGACGCAGAGGCCGACACGCTGCTCAAGGTGTCTTGATTCACTTAGTGAGCGTCGGTTGATTTTCAGAGCCAATCGGAGCCTATATATGTAGGTTATGTTCCGGTGACCCTTAGAAGGAATTCCATGCCCGTCTACGCGTTGAATCCCCTAGAAGATCCAAGATGGGAAGACTTGGTCCAGAGGGACCGTCGCGCGTCCGTATTCCACACAACAGGATGGCTCAAGGCCCTTTTTCGTGTTTATGGTTACCAACCTGTCGTTTATACAACTTCCCCTCCTGGCGACACGTTGCGAAACGGGATGGTCTTTTGCCGGGTCGACAGTTTGTTGACCGGACGGCGGCTGGTTTCTCTGCCTTTTTCCGATCACTGCGAGCCCCTTGTGCAGAGTGTCGAAGAGCAGAGAGAGATTCTGACCTTTCTGCATCGCCTCCTCGAGGAAAACGAGTTTCGGCATGTTGAGATTCGCCCCTTGAGTTTGGACCTGACGGCGGAACCGCGCATGCAAATTGGGGCTTTTTACTGTTTCCATGAGCTGGATTTGCGCCCCTCGCGGGAAGACCTGCTTCGCGGATGCAACAAGAAATCCGTTCAAGCAAAACTCCGGAAGGCCGCATCAGGGCCCTTGACTGTCGAGGAGGGATGGTCGGACGAAATTTTGAAAAAATTCTACCATCTGATGGTGATGACCCGCCGTCGCCATAACCTGCCGCCCCCACCGCAGGAATGGTTTTGGAACCTGGCGGCTCTCCTGGGTGACCGGCTTTTGGTCCGTGTTGTCTCCCTGAGCGGCCAGCCGGTTGCCAGTATCCTGACCCTTTCCCATCAGACGACGCTCATTTATAAGTACGGCTGCTCAGACTCGCGATATCACCATCTCGGTGGCATGCCCTTTTTGATCTGGAAAGCAATCGAAACGGCCAAACAACACGGATTTGAAAAATTCGATCTTGGCCGCTCTGATTTCAGCAACGAGGGACTTATAAAGTTCAAGGACCACTTTGGGGCCGTGTGGTCAGTCCTCAACTACGCGAGAATGAGCGCTCAGCCAGCTTCCAAGGTGATGGACGGAAGCACGAAGAGGTTTGCAAAGCACATCTTCGCCCACATGCCGGGCAGGCTGTTGGCCCTGTCCGGCAGATTGCTCTACAGGCACATTGGCTAGAGGGGCGCTCCGGGGCCGCGAAATAGACTTTGATTATGCGCTCGGCCGGAAAAGACCAAGAGATTACTCGACTGAAGGAGCTTTTCAATTATGCATGATGTTGTAAAACCGATCATTTGCTCGGAAGGACAGGGCGCGAGTCTTCAGGCTTTGAGCTCACTCGCTGAAACCAACCACGGCAGCGGGCCGATGAAAACCGGCGGGGAGGGCTTTAACCTGAACCCGCTTGAGAAACAGATCCTTACCTTAACCATGGCGGGATACTCGCTTCAGGAAAGGGCCGGCCTTCTCGGCATGCGCCAACACGCGCTCCGCATCCATCTCCTCAAAATCTGCGACCGGCTTGGCGTGGAAGGTGAGTTTGAACTGATCCTGTTCGCGCTCTACCATAAATTGCTGGACGCCTGGGAAATATCTCCCCCGCGTGCCAGCAAACTCCCGGTCAACGTTTAGGGCAAATGGCCTGGTTAGCAATGGGTTCACGATGAAGTGAGTGGCTGGAGCCCTAGAAGTTTTCAAGAATATCCGTAACCAGGGTACGGGCCAGGTCGCGGGCGAGGCGGTCAAGCGCCGACTTATCCTCCTCGAACAGTTGGGAAGTGACCTCGCTTACCTGGTACTCCTGGCGAAAGACATAATTGCGGTTGGCGAACAGGATTTTGTGCGTGTGAAGGTCCTGAAGCTGGATGTCGGCGAGGACGCGAATTTGCAATGACGTCGCCCGGCCGGTGTTGATGTCGAAACTGATGGCGCGGGACCGAACGTCCTTGATCGTCCCTTTCAGAACGGCGTCCGCGTCGGGAGGATTCGGCAGGATGCGATAGTGCGTGCGCTCGAGTAGTTCGCGCGTGACGGCGGCGGTGACCTGCTGCTCGATCCGAAAGGTTGACGACAGGTTCTTAAAGGCCGGTACGGCAATGGTCTTAACGTCGAGAGGGATGCGGGTGGCCGTCCCGGCCACGTGATAGCCGCAAGCGGGGAAGAGCAGAATGCAGAGGGCGGAAAGCAGAAGGCCGCAAGCCGGCGACAGAAGCCAGTCTGCCCGCAGACAGAAGGAAGCCAGAAGGTAGTTCTTGCGGGATTTAAGTTTTGAGCCTACATACCTAGCAAACACCATCGCAACCTCTTAAGTCCGGTTCGACGTCCCCAACCTGAACCTGTTTTTCCCCGGCTATCTTATCATTGTTACATCCACAAACCGGCTCGCGCCACTCGCGACCTCACCGTCATCAGCATAACTGCTCTCACTTTAATTAAAGAAGACCGGCAATGGCCTCTGCCGCCGCGCGCGCGCCATTTTCGGCCCGCACTTTCTCACCCAGCTCCGCCGCGCGGCCAGCATAGCTCGCATCGGACAGCAATCGCCCCAACTCCTCAGTCGCACGCCGGGCAGAGAATTTGCCTCGCGATATCGATCTCGCCACGCCCCGGCGCCGCAAGCGTGCGGCGTTGTCCGGCTGGTCGAAGGCGAAGGGCACGATGAGCATCGGTCTTCCTGCGGCCAAGGCCTGCCCACAGGTTCCCGCACCTCCCTGGTGAACCACCGCTGCGGCGCGCGGAAATATTTTGGAAAAGGCGCGTAGGGAAAGGCCGCGACGCCGGGCGGCAGAGGTTCGTGAAGCTCATTGTTTCCCGCCAGCAATACGGCGCGGCAGCCCAGTCCCCGGATTGCAGCCAAGCTTTCACGATAAAAGTCCCCGGGTTGGAACACCGCGGATGAGCCGAGCGTAAATACCACAGGCGGCGGGCCCGCGTCGAGAAAGCGCTCGAGTTCCGGCGCGAGCCCCCGGCCGTGCTCGGCTTGATCGTAAAACGCGAATCCGGTAAGGCGCGTCTGCGCGGGCCAATCGGGCTGTGGCTCGGCCAGGACTCGCGAGAACAGCGCCAGCACACGATGCGGCGAGTGCTGCCCTTCGAAGCAAGGGTCGCGCCCGGGAGGCAAGCCCACCGATTTGCGAAATTGTCTGACCGGCGCAAACCACGGCCAGGTGGTGAGCCGGCCGAATCTCAGCAGAAGGCCGTTCACGCCGGGACCAAGCGCCTGAAGTTTGCTGAGGAACGGATATTGCGGGATGGCCGGCGGGTCAAAGCGCGAGTAGAAGAGCATGGGAGTGGTCACGGTGGAAACCCAGGGGGCGCCGGTTTTCTCCGCGGCAATCTGCGCGCCGAAAGTAATGGGGTGCGTCACGATCAGGTCCGCGTGGCTGAGCGCCTGCATCACCTCGTGGTACGAGGCGGGGATGGAGGGGTACATCAATCTCCGAATCAGAAACTCGGGGCCGCGCTTTTCGTCCATCACCCGGCGCATCATTTCAACGTCCCCAAGCTCGAAGTGCGGACCCATGGGTGCGAACTTCAGGCCTGCCTGCTCGATTTTTGGCCGGTAGAAGTTGCTGGTGGCCAGAGTAACTTCATGCCCGCGCGCGCGAAGCTCCAGGCCAAAGGCCATGAAGGGGTGAAGATCACCGAGAGAGCCGGTAGTGGTGAGAAGAATTCTCTTGCCCATCGCCATTAATTGATGCTTCACGATAAGCGAAGGCAGGGCGGCCTGTCACCGGAAAAGGCGATTGAATAATTCTTGTTTTGGAGCTAACCTTTCCGCGTTGCCCTAGTCTAACTATGCCAAGGAGGCGTGCATGCATCAGAACGAGATTCCTCCCGGAACGCTTTACCTGCTGATCCTGAAGGCGCTGGCCCGGCACGGCGAGCTGCACGGCTACGAAATCGCCAGTTGGATCGAGCAGGTTTCTCACGATGTTTTGCAGGTTGAAGAAGGCTCGCTCTATCCCGCTCTGCAGCGCATGTTGATCAAGGGCTGGGTGAAAGCCAAGTGGGGCGTGACGGCAGGGAATCGGCGCGCCCGTTATTACCGCCTGACGCCCCTGGGCAGAAAACAGCTTGAGGTTGAGGTTTCACAGTTCGAGCGCGTGATGCAGGCCATTACGCGGGCGATTCAGACGGCGTAGTGTAGCGCGGATCTGTTCTTGAGGTTCGCGGTGCCTCCCTCGCCCGGAGCAACCATGTTCGCTGAACTCACAAGACGCCTGAGGATGCTGATTGGCGGCAGGCGATTCGACGCCGACCTGGACGAAGAGATGCGCCTGCACCGCGAATTGCGAGCGCAGGATGAAATCGAGCGCGGCGTTACGGTCGAGGAAGCTCGCTATGCCGCCCAAAGGCGTTTTGGCAACGATTTAGTCATAAGAGAGGAGAGCCACGACATGTGGGGATGGAATTGGTTTGAATATTTTGTACAGGACGTCCGCTACGGAATGCGGATGCTGGCGAGGAGTCCGGGCTTTGCTGCCGTGGCGCTTCTTTCTTTGGCGCTCGGCATCGGCGCAAACACCGCAATTTTCCAATTGTTGGACTCCGTCCGCCTGCGCATGCTTCCGGTGCAACACCCGGAGCAGCTTGTTGAGGTGCATGGCACCAGTGTGCATGGGCGCACGGGAAGCTTTTACAACTGGCACGCCATGCTGACCTACGCTCTCTGGGAGCAACTCCGCGACAATCATGAGCCTTTTTCCGGCGTTCTGGCCTGGGCGCCGGACCAATTGAATCTTGCCCCGCGTGGCGAAGTCCATTTAGTGAACAGCATGTGGGTAAGCGGTGATTTCTTCAACGTCCTGGGCGTGCATCCCATTCTCGGGCGAGTGTTCACCGCCGCAGACGACCGGCGTGGCTGCGGCCCCGGCCCCGGCGCAGTGGTGAGTTATGCGTTCTGGCAGCGGGAACTGGGGGGTGAGGCCTCGGCAATCGGCAAAACGCTGACCATTGACTATCATTCCGTCGAAGTGCTGGGCGTTACACCGGCAAGCTTCTTCGGCCTGGACGTGGGACATTCGTTTGATGTGGCGCTGCCCATCTGCACGCAGCCTGTAATGGGCGGCGAGGACAATTACCTCGACACGCGCTACGACTGGTGGCTGACAGTGCTCGGTCGGCTGAATCCGGCGTGGACAATCGAGAAGGCCAGCACATACCTCGGCTCGATATCGCCCGGAATCTATGCCGCCACGCTTCCGCCCGGCTATGACCCCGAGCACATCAAGAAATACCTGGCGTTCAAGCTTGCTG
>JASHTZ010000050.1 GCA_030040295.1 Terriglobia bacterium
GGCGGTCGCCTCACTGTCCGCCCAGGAGGCTCAGGCTTGAGCTATGGCGAAAAAAATGTTGACGCCCAAACCTCAGATGTCTCACCCGATCACCCCTTCTCCCCTCTTCCCTCTCCCCGGGGAGAGGGAAGAGGGGGAGGGGAGTTGGGGTGAGGGGTCCATTCGAAACGACAAATCCCCACGACTTGCCGACTCCCTGAACTGTAAAACTCAGGCTGCCACCCCGGCACAGCCGAATAAGCGTTAACCTAAAGGTTGTGTTTCTAGGGCGACCGCGATATCATTTCGCCCATGAGGACTTCCTCTAAGAACGAGACGTTTGAGAACTGGGAGGTATTGCAAAGGTTTCTTCCTCAGGGATGGGAAGAGCAGGCCCGGTTATGCGGCGCGATGCGGCGGGTCCGCTATATCAAGGATCCGGAGACGGTGTTGCGAATTCTGTTGCTGCACTTGGCGAACGGCTGCTCGTTGGCCGAGACGGCGGCGCGCGCGCAAACTTCCGGACTGGGAACGATCAGTTCGGTGGGAGTGTTCAAGCGTCTGCGCGCGGCCGGGCCTTGGCTACGTTGGTTGGCGCAGCAGGAGCGCGGGAGGGCAGCGTTGCCCTTGGGCGCGGTGGGCCGCAGGGTGCGAGCGGTGGATGCTACGACGGTCTGTGAGCCGGGGAGTACGGGGGGCGACTGGAGGGTGCATTATGCCGTCAACCTCGCCGATCTGCAGTGCGACTTTTTTCAGTTGACGGAATTGCGGCAGAGCGGCGAGACCTTTCGGCGTGTGCCGGTGAACCCGGGTGATATCATGCTGGGCGATCGCGTCTATGCGGCTCCGCCGGGCGTGGCCCACGTGCTGGAGGGTGGCGGCGACGTCATCGTACGCCTCAACCGGATGGCCTTACCTTTGTTTGATTCTCATCATCGGCGGATCGATTTGGCAGCTCAGATGCGAACCCTCAAAGGCCACTCACCCGCAGAGTTTTCGTCCTGGATTAAAGATTCGCAAGGCGGCTGGACCGCCGGGCGTATGGTGGCGCTGCGGCAGAGTGCGGAGGTGATGCGCTGGACGCGTGAACGGATGCTGCGTAGGGCGCGGCGCGACCAGGAGCCCGTCTCCCCACTCTCGCTGGAACTGGCCGAGTACTTCATCCTTTGGACCAGCCTGAAGCAACTCCGTGCTGCCGAGATTCTCGAACTCTACCGTTTGCGTTGGCAAATCGAGCTGGTCTTCAAACGGATGAAGTCGATCCTCGGCCTCGGCCACCTACCCAAGAAAGACCCTCTCAGCGCCCAGGCCTGGCTGCAAGGAAAGCTCTTTGTCGGGCTCTTGATCGAACGCATGGTGGATGCTGCGGCTGCGTTTTTCCCCTGGGGCTACCCCCTGGCAACCCCGTCGCAGCCGATGGCGGGAAATTGATTTCATGTATCGTCAAGTGGGCGCGGCACTGCTACTACCGCAAAGGCTGGCGACAGTGATCCATCAATGGAAGATGCACCCCGTATGCACCCCAACTCAAGGTAGGCCAAACTCAACGAATCCTAACTCGCTGAAAACAAGTGAGTACGTTGTAGGCTGGGGATGTCTTGAACCGAAGACCAACGGATTTGTGGACCGTAGGTCAAGGCCAGTTTTCTCGCTTCTGAATTCTTGTAAGTTATTGAATGGCAGGGGTGGGGAGACTCGAACTCCCGACCCTCGGATTAGAAATCCGATGCTCTATCCGGCTGAGCTACACCCCCCCACAGACCTTTAGCTTACTTCATTCCGCGGGGTCACATCAAACCGCGCTGTAGCGGCGCTCTATGAGCGCCGAATCGTAGGGGCGAGGCGCCGCCTCGCCCCTACAAGGGTTCCGCTTATCGAGGATTTCAAAATACAGTGACAACAACTCATTGTGTCGCCGTCGGCGGCCGGAGACCGCCGCTGCTGCGGAGGCGCGCCTACAAATCTCCGTCCACGTGAACCGTCGCGCTCAGCGGCGTGCTCTCCGACGAGCTTCCAACGTAAACCGTGTAATCACCCGGAACCAGCTCCCACGCATTCTTCCGAACATTGAAGATGGTGAGATTCTGCGGGTCAACGTCAACTGAAAGGCGTTTGGATTCGCGCGGCGCCAGCGGAACCTTCTCCCAGCCGATCAGCCGCTTGAAGGGTTCGCCCGCGCTCTCCGGCAATCGCGCGTAGACCTGGGCCACCTCCGCGCCCGCGCGCGCGCCGGTGTTGGTGAGCTCGAATTCTACATGCAGTTCCTTCCCGGCTTCCGCTTTCAATCCGGAGTAGGCGAACGTGGTGTAAGAGAGGCCGAAGCCGAAGGGAAACAGCGGCTCTTTGTGCTCCGCTTCATACCATTTGTAGCCGACTTTCAAGCCTTCGTCGTAATTCACGTCAAAGGGCGGAAAATCGATGTGCGCGTGATGGTCGGCGTTCTCCGGGACGTACTGCATTCCGGCCAAAATGGGATGAGGAAGATCGGCTTCACTCTTCGGAAATGTCACGGGCAGCCTTCCCGAGGGATTCACATCGCCGAAGATGATGTTGGCCACGGCCTCGGAGCCGCGAATGCCCGGGTACCACGCTTCGAGCACCGCGCCCACCTGGTCGATCCACGGCATGGTGAGCGGGCCGCCGTTTTGCAGCACCACGATGCAGCGCGGATTGGCCGCCGCCACTGCCGCGATCATCTCGTTCTGCGTGTGGGGCAGCAGAAGGTTGCGCACATCGTATCCTTCACCCGTGTGTTGATGGACAAACAGCACCGCAACGTCCACCGAGGCCGCCAGCTTCACGGCGCGAGGAATATCGATGCCGTCGTCAAACGTCACCTGCGCATTGGGCAGCCGCGCGCGCATCACGCGGAGCGGGGAAGACGGGTGCCAGCCGTAGGCATTGCCGGGCACGGCGTTGCCTTCCGCAGGAGTCACCTGGTCTGACCCGCTGCCGGAGAGCAAGCCCGCTTCGGCGTGCTCTCCGATCACCGCAAGCGTCTTGATGCGCGAGGCGTCCAAGGGTAGCAGGCCGTTGGCATTTCGAAGCAGCACGATGCCTGCTTCTTCGGCGCGCTGGGCTTCTTCTGCGCCGATGAAGGGATTCACGGGCCGCAGCACGGGCGGGTGGTCGAACACGCCGAGCGCGAATTCGGTGCGCAGAATGCGATGCACCATGTCGTTCAGGCGCGCCATGGGCACCTCGCCCTTTTCCACCGCCGCCTTGAGGGAATCTCCGAAGTACTTGCCGCTTGGCATCTCCTGGTCCAGCCCGGCGAGCGCGGAGGGCGCCGTGCTGTGCGCCGCTCCCCAATCGGACATTACCCAACCGGGAAAGCCCCACGCTTTCTTCAGCACATCGTTCAGCAAGTAGGAATTTTCACAAGCATAAATATTATTCAGGCGGTTATAAGCACACATCACCGTGCCGACCTGGGATTGCTGAACGGCAATCTGGAATGCGCGCAAGTCGGTTTCCGCCAGGGCGCGTTGGCCGATCT
>JASHTZ010000530.1 GCA_030040295.1 Terriglobia bacterium
ATCTTTACATCGAGGTTCCTGACAACTTCGGCGGCTTCGTTCGTTATTACGAAATGGCCGAAATCATTGAAGTGGCAGCACCTGTCTACTTCAAATTCGGCCTGCGAAACGCGCCAGACATCTACCCGTCCGGCATTCACATCGAGGATTTAGCCGTCAAAATGGGCCGCGAGCGTCTCCACCGCGCGCGCATTGCGCTGGATCTCCTCGACGAGTACGCGCCCAACGCCAAGATGTCGCCGCTCGGGTCGAAGGACCTGGGCATCCCCGAATTGAGCTGAGATTCGCCTTCTGCGAGGATGCAGTGAATAACCTGACTCGCGCATTTTCCCGAAGCCCCCTTCTCTCGCGAGAACTGCCACGCGGCTCCAACTTCGCGTCTTCATCATAACAAAGAGGTGAAGGTGTCTCTGGCAAAGTCCTGCTCGCAAAAGGGAGGGAAGCAAATTCAGAGCCTGTTGCCTCTGCTTCTGTTGTCCGTAACCTGCATCCGCGGGCAAGTCGCCACATCTGCGGCAGAGAACCCCCGGAACAACTCCGACGTGGTCCAGTACATCTCGGGAGCGTGGGCACACCTGACGCGCTCGATGAGTGATTGCCAGTCGCTGGTGGATCCAAAGGTCTCAGAGCCGCCGGTTCTCTACCTGCCGGCAAATTTCAGTGAACCTCCTGCGCTTCAGGCTCTTAATACCAAGTGCAAGGTGAATATTGAGCGCCTTCCCGCCACCATCCATCACCTCGGCGAGCTTGACACCAGCAAGCTGCGGCCGGGCTTGCTTTACCTTCCCAACCCTTACGTCGTTCCGGGCGGCATGTTCAATGAAATGTACGGCTGGGACAGCTACTTCATCATTCGCGGCCTGCTTGAGGACGGCAACCTGGCGATGGCGCGCAACATGGTGGAGAATATGCTCTTCGAAGTGAAGTACTACGGCGCAATCCTGAATTCCAATCGAACCTACCACCTTACACGCTCCCAGCCGCCGTTCCTCACCTCGATGGTTCGAGCCGTGTACGAAGCCGAACTCGCCGGCGGAAAGAAGGACCTGGAATGGCTTGAGCAGGCTTATCCGGAGGCAATCAGCGATTACAGTCTTTGGGTGACCACGCCTCACCTTGCCGGTGGCACGGGCCTTTCACGGTACTACGACTTCGGCGAGGGACCGGTTCCGGAACTCGGCGCCGACGAGGAATCATACTACCGTGGCGCGGTCGTATATTTCCTTCTCCATCCGGCGCAGGCGGGTGGTGACCTGGTCAAGAACCAAGCGTCTTCCCAATCGGTCGTTTCTGTGGGTCCTGTCTTCTCGGTGTTCGTATGCAAAGATGGAGCGCCGGCGCCGGGAGGGGGCTCTCATCCCTCAGCCAGTTGTGATCAGATGGAACACCTCAGCCTGAGCCGCGATTTCTACAAGGGCGACCGGAGCATGCGCGAGTCCGGTTACGACACCAGCTTTCGGTTTGGTCCGTTTGGCGCGGCCACACACCACTATGCACCCGTTGATCTCAACAGCTTGCTCTATAGAACTGAGACGGACCTGGCTTGGATGAATCGCGAATTAGGGCACGGGAAAGAAGCGGAGGAATGGGACGCCAAAGCCCGCCTCCGCCGCACCCGGATGGATCAATACCTTTGGAATGCGCGCCAGGACCTGTACTTCGATTACGATTTCGAGAAGTCGGAACAGTCTTCGTATAGGTATGCCACCACCTTCTTTCCACTTTGGGTCGGCGCGGCCTCGCCGAGTCAAGCGAAGGCAGTGGAGAGGAACTTCGCCACCTTCGATCGCCCGGGCGGCATTGATACCAGCCCATACACAACCGGGGCTCAATGGGACAACCCCTATGGGTGGGCGCCCTTACAACTTGTCGCCTGTGAGGGTTTGCGACGCAATGGCGACACTGCGGACGCGGGTACTGCCGCTCTACAGTTCCTGAGCATGGTTGCGGAAAACTTCCGGCGCGAAGGGACGATGCGTGAAAAGTACAACGTGGTGACCCGTTCCTCGGAGACACAGGTTAAGGTCGGTTACTCACAGAACCAAGTCGGCTTCGGTTGGACCAATGGAGTCTACCTCGTCCTGCGCCACGAAGAAGAAGATGGACGCTGATCCGCGGTCTCTTGTCGCGCCGATCTCTACCAGACGGGCTGGCGCAGAGATGCATTTCCATCTCTGCGTCTGACATTGCAATAGGTGTCCCTTCGGGATCGCAGACGCCAAACGGCAGGTGTCTGCGCCAGCCCCCGATCCTACTTATCGGTTACACAGGGCATTGCGCATTTTAAGTGATCGATAATTTTTTCAGGATGCCTACCACCTGAGGACATACGGAAGACTTCAATGAGCCCTCCTAGCTTTGCGTCCGTTGGCGGGCCGGACTCGTCGGCGGGTGGTAGGTTGAATTCGAAGAAAGGTCCGCAGCGCATCGTTCACTGCGGCGGAACTGTGAAATGCCTTGGCAACGTCCGGGTCCAGGTAGACCGGGAGATGCAATTCCACGCCTGGCCGGAAGAACTTTCCGCGTTCACCTTTCGAAAAGTCATACTGTTTTTTCATGATGGTAGTCCTCGTACTGCTTTTTCTCCCGCTTGGTTGCCTTGCGGGCCGAAATCATGCGTATTTTGCACTCTTCCGGCGAAATTTCCACGAACGTGTGGACAAGAGTCAGCAGTCTTCCGCTTCGATCCCTGCCAAGCGTTACCCAGCGTTCCTCATTCTCGCTGTGCTCGTCATCAAATATGGAAACAGCCAGCGGGTCCAGTATCACTTCTGACGCCCGCTCAAAACTGATCCGGTGCTTCCTTTGGTTCTGGTTTGCCTTGACCGGATCCCAATCAAAAGTGTAGCGCAAAATTCACCAGCCCATCCGCACAAAACTCTCAAAGGTCAAATATCTCCTTACGGCTTCTGCACATGCGGGACTTTACGCGCAATGCGCTGGAGGTGACTAAAGACAAACCCCTGGGATGGGGGCCAAAGCCTCTACCAGAAGATCCACTGCAGCAGCGCGAAGATTGCAAAGGAAATGGCGGCCCAGAAAATTGGGCGCTTGAGAATCGGCAAGTGGCCTTCGCTGGGGATTTCCGTGCAACCGTAGACAAGGCCGACCAACTCTGCCTCGGGCTTCGGCTGCGTTAAAACGCTAATGACCAACGTGACGATCACCGCGACAATGCCCGACCAGAGCAGCCGATACATAT
>JASHTZ010000051.1 GCA_030040295.1 Terriglobia bacterium
TGCCGCTCCCTCACCCGGTAAACCCACACCCGACTGACTTCCAAGCGTCGCGCAATCGCCGTTGGTCGTTCGCCCCGATCCAGTGCCCACAACACCCGATCCCGCAAGTCTTGGGAATAGGATTGCATCTCTGCCGCTCCTTCGCCGGCAGAGATATTATCGCATAAGGTGTATACATTTAAATTGAAAATGCTCTAGTGCTCGAAGTACCGGCGCACTGGCTCCGCCGCCGGCCCGAAGCCCTCATAGTACTCCGGCAATGCCTGTTTCACGGAAGACGGCGGATTGGTGTTTACTCGGGCCACTGCGTACAGATTCGGGCCCTGCCCTGCCCACTGCCCGGTTAACGAATCGAAGTCCGTGGCAAACATCCCGTGCCTGTACGCGAACGCGAGCCCGCGGCTGATTTCATCCGCAAAAAACAATGGCAGAGAGTAGCCCTGCAGCATAAAGTTCGGCCGCAGATACAAACGGGTGCCCGTGGACTTCCAACCAAGCCATTGTTCGCGGAAGTGTTCTCGGGCTGACCCGGCTTTCCATGGATAGTGAAAGCCCGGCACTAGTGCGATGACAACATTTTGGTTCAATTTCGTCCGAACTGTCGCCTGCTTGTAGTTGGTATAGGCAAGGCCGATCGCAGTGGCGTCAGGATCGAATTTTCGTGCCTCCTGAAGTACCTCCAGATAGAACCTGGCATACCTGTCAGAGAGTGACCCCAGGAAACGGTACCATTGCGGGTCGTTCGATCGGAACGCCTGCTTGGCACGTTCCACGGAGACAATATCCGATCCTTCCACATTCCCGGCGCCCCCCACGACCTTCAATGAATCGCCGGCATCCCAGGCGATGCACCCGTCATCAATGCATTTACCCGGAGTATCGTTCGCGGCGCAGTTAACCCACGGCTTGTCTGTCGTCCGGGTCGCCAGCCAGTCCCTGACGAGTTGCTTCCATAGACCCGGTTCCGAAACGTTCATGGGAACGTAGTGAGGGTCACCCTTTTCATAAAGTAAGTCAGGTGCGCGTCGATCGTCAGGAAGCAGTGCAAAGTACTCTGGATGTTCCTTGTGGAACCTTTCCCAGTAACGCCAAAACGGTGAGCCTTCGTCCGGATAGTCTTCAAGAAGACTGATTCCTCTTGCGAATCTCTGCCGGCGAAGCCACACGGACTGATCGTGCAGATAGCCCTGCGCACTCTCGTGCGAAGCCCAGCCCATATCATCCCGCCATTGGTGGTCGAAAAATCGCGAGTGAAGCAGGGGCGGGATCCACCGCTCATCCCAGGGGCCGACCACGATGCTTTCTTGCTGGGGAATGACTTCGCCCACCTTGCCAGGCCACAACCACCGAACACGCAAGCGTCTCTCCAGAAACCGATAGACCCCGAAAAGCGTTCCCACATGCGTCGTGTTGTCTCGCAGTGTGCCCAGAACGGGGCCATCGCTGTCGGCGCCGATGATGAAAAGCGACTGGCCTACGCGTCGCAGGATCGCACCGTTGGGAGGAAGCCCTGCCGTGCTGATACCTGCTGCCACCGCTTGCTGCGTGTGGCCGACGAATATGGCTGATCTGTAAGCTGAAGGTGCTTTCCATTGCAACTCCGGGCAGATATCCAGCTGCACTCCGCACGACTGCTGAATGTGGTGCTGCAATTCCTGGGCTGCGTACTGCTCGACCTCCCGATATGAAGCTGGAATCACGATGGCGCTGCTGGCCTTCCCACTTTTTACCAACTCCATATCTGGTTGGGCTTGTCCCGGCAGATTGCGCACGGTCTCCATTGCCAAGGCGCCAACCCCGGCCGCCTTGAAAAACGATCGCCGACCGATTCTGCCCATTGAACTCCTCCGCGTTCTTCGCTTGGATTGCCGCACATACCTGCAAGGGGCCATCGCCGGATTGGCCATGCAGCAGCGCGGATGCCGCCCCTGTGGCTTTCCGGGACGCATAGGTGGTGCCAATGCCGTCTTTGCAGGACGCCCCGGCTGACACCCTGGCGTCCCCTCTTCGTTGGCCTGTTGATGAGCGATGACTGACGGCAAGAATGGGGCGAACACCGCCGCCCACGGCAGCACGAGTTTTGCCCGTAGATATCAATTGTCTTGAGGAACTGGCCGGTCAATCACGCACGACTGCTATCGCCTCGATCTCAATCAGCAAATTCTCAAAGGCGAAACCCGTTGCCCGAATCGCGGTGGAAGCCGGACCTGGATCTGGATAGAATTCCCGCTGGACGTCTGTGATCACGGCTGTAGCGTTCTCGATTTGGCTCCAATCCTCACCGCCATAATAGTAGATATACAGCTTGACGACGTCATTTTCGTCCAATCCTGCTTCTCGGAGAACGCTCCTGATGAAGGTGAACACGTTGCGAGTTTGAGTCGCGAGGTCCCCCCCTACTGCCTGGGCTTTGTCGTCGGCGGAGATTTGACCACCAATAAACGCGAGGTCCCCGATCTGCCAACCCTGAGTGAATTGACTGTTCGGAATGCTCCAGTTCCAGTGGTTTTCAGGTTGTAAACGGTGCCGATGCTCACCCAATACACCAATCCCTTCAATCTGAATAAGCTCGTCGGACAGGGGAAATCCCGCCACCCGAATTCCAGCCCCGGCAGCAGAGGGGCTTGACATATATCTCATCCGGACTCGCGTCATCTTTTCCCAAAAGTCCGTGACGGCATGGCCTTCACCGGAGAATTTGTAGAAGGTGTTCTGACGCATCAAATTGCTTTGATTGCCTCCGCTGAGCTTGAGCATGGTATCGAGATTGCGAAAGGTATTGTCAGTTTGCACCTCGATGTCACCACGACCAATTAGGTGCCCATTTCTGTCGAGTGATCGCTGGCCGCCGATGAAGATCTTATCTCCCACCTTCCAGCCGTGGGAGAACGGCAACTGCTCGCCCCAGCCCCAGTGTTCCCGCGGCATCAAGCGTTCCCTCTCACCACCAACGACTGCCCACGCATCGACAAGCACCAGGGCTTCCCTGCGGCTAAGACCGGCGCGAATCTCCGTTGTGGTAGGTCCCGGGTCGGAAAAGTACCGGAGTCGAACCTGATCCAAATCGAAAATGAACCTCTCGCGGTCATCATCGTCCCCGTCACAATGGAAATACACGTTGTGCTTGACAACATCCTTCATCGTGGCTCCGGCCTCCGCCAGTACACGAGCTACCGATTCGAATGCGCCTTGGGCCTGCGTGGTGACATCACCGCCGACGATCTCGCCATGTTGGTCGAGCGACATTTGCGCGCCGACCAAAACAAGATCCCCCACTCGAACCCCCTGAGTGCTGTTCTCGGAGGATTTGCGGGCACTGCCGAA
>JASHTZ010000531.1 GCA_030040295.1 Terriglobia bacterium
GAGAAGACCGCGTTGGTAGCGGCCAACAAGAAGAAGCTGGGGGTGATTGCCATGAAGGTATTTGGCCAGGATATGTTGATCGGCCGGGAGCCGGGGAGGACCGACGCCGCCACGCTCATGCGTTTTGTCCTCAGCCTGCCCGTCTCGACCGCCGTCTCGGGGATGCCGCAGGTGGAGATGCTCGAACACAACGTCGCCGTAGGGCGCTCGTTCAGGCCGTTCAGCGCCAGCGAAATGGCCAGCCTGCGCGCGCAGCTCTCCGTTTCGCGCGCCCCGCTCGAAAAGCATCTGGTGGGGCATATTGATGGACCCACGAATCATCCCGAGCTTTTCTGGGCTTAATAAGCGCGCTGAAGCTTAGTTCAAACGCGAGGGTTATTTAAAGAGATATGTTGTGGTACTTGGAAATACTTCTCTGAGGATGGTCCCCCGGCTGCTCCCGGCCGGCAATCCTCACACGGGCTGGGCAAACTGCCGCCGGTACAGGTCAGAGTACAGCCCGCGTTGTTCCAGCAATTCGGAATGCGTTCCGCGCTCGACAATCCTGCCTTCATTTACCACGAGGATCTGATCGGCCTTCAGAATGGTGGAAAGCCGGTGGGCGATGACGATGGAAGTGCGGCCCTCCAACGCGGTTTCAAACGCCGCTTGAATGGCGGCTTCCGATTCGGAATCGAGATGCGCCGTGGCCTCATCGAGGACGACGATTTCGGGCGCTTTGAGGAGCAGGCGCGCAATGGCCAGCCTCTGCTTCTCGCCGCCCGAGAAGCGGTAGCCGCGCTGTCCCACCACCGTGTCAAGCCCCAGGGGAAGGGAAGAGACAAGCGGGAGGATTTGCGCTGCGCGCAGGGCGTCATTCAGCTCAGCCTCCGTGGCATCCGGCTTCGCATACAGGAGATTGGCGCGGATGGTTTCGTGAAACAGGTGCGCGTCCTGTGTAACCACGCCGATACGCTTGTGCAGGCTGTCAAGCCGCGCTTTGCGCACGTCGATGCCGTTGATGCACACCGAGCCGTCGTTCACGTCGTAGAGCCGGGCGACGAGCTGAGTGATGGTGGTCTTGCCCGCGCCCGATGGGCCCACGAGCGCCACGAGTTGACCGGGTTCGGCTTCGAAGTTGATGTCAAACAGCACGGTTTGCTCCGGCGCATTCTCGGTTACGGCGATGGATTCGAGCGAGGCGAGCGAGACCTCCGAAGCCTTGGGATAACGGAACGAGACATGCTCGAAAGAAATGCGCGCCGGACCGGGAGGGATTGACACCGCGTCAGGGCTGTCCTGAATCATGGGCGGCAGGTCCAGCACCTCAAAGACGCGCTCGAACGAGACGAGCGCGGTCATGATGTTCACCTGAATGTTGGAGAGTCCGGCGAGTGGAGCAAGAAGCCGCGCCAGGTAAGCGACGAAGGCCACAACGGTACCCACGTCCAGCTTATGTTGGACGGCCAGCACGCCGCCCCAACCGTAGGCGAACGCCGTCGTGAGAATCGCGAGGAGCATGAGGGCAGTGAAGAACAGGCGGCCGTAGATCGCGCGCTTGACGCCAATGTCCGAAACGCGCGCGGCGTTGGAGGCAAACTCCTTCACGTCGTCGGCAGGACGCCCGAAAAGCTTGGCGAGGTGCGCGCCCGACACGTTGAATCGCTCCACCATCAGGTTATTCATGGAGGATCGCAGGTTCATGTTCTCGCGCGTGATGGCCTGAAGCTTGCGCCCCCAAAACCGTGCCGGGTAGATGAAAAGCGGCACCAGAGCGAGTGCGGCGAGGGTAATCTGCCAGGAGAGCGCGAACATTGCCGCGAGAATCAGGAATACCGTGATGCTGTTGCCCACAACGTTGGAAAGGATGTCGGTGAAGGCGTCCTGCGCTCCGGTTACGTCATTGTTCAAGCGGCTGACCAGCGCACCGGTTTGCACGCGGGTGAAGAAGGCGAGGGGCATCCGCTGAATGTGCTCGAAGAGCTGCGTGCGGAGGTCAAGCACCACGCGCCCGCCCACCGTGGAGGAGAGATACGATTGCGCCAGTCCCAGCGCGGCGTCAATGATGCCGAGCACCGCCACCAGCACCGCAAACCGGATGACGAGGGGTGCATCGCCCTTCAAGATCCCGTTGTTGATGATTTCGCGGTAGAGCAGCGGATTGATGATTCCAACCGCGGCATCCACGATCACGACCACGAGGAAAAGCGTGAGGAGGCCGGTGTAGGGCGTTCCAAAGCGGAGCATGCGCTTGGTCGTCCCCGGCCGCACCCTCTGTTTCACAACCGATGCATCCTTGCCGAAGGAGTGCATCGCTCCCATCATCCCAGACATTCCCATTAGTGATCCCCTAGGCTTGCAGGTAAGGCATTATGAGCTGCGGGCGGTTGCGGGCCAGAAGCACTGCGGCAATGTGTTGCCTCGGTCCCATGAGGTTGTGTGCTCGCGGATGCTGACTAGGCCACCCAGTCTTCATTCTAATGCCGGAACGCAAATCGGAAAAGCCAGAATTGCCGCGGAGCAGTTG
>JASHTZ010000532.1 GCA_030040295.1 Terriglobia bacterium
AGGGCTTAACCGCCCCGCGGGCAGCGGCCGGTTAGCCGTCCGGCGCATGAACGCATCCGTTCGGCGCTCCAGGGCCTGATTCAGAGTGCCCGTTCCGCTCGCCACGAGCAGAGTTCCCAAGAGTGTATGGAAGAGCAGCCAGCCGTTGATGGAACCGTGAGCGGCAAGATAGAAACCCACCAGCGTACTGACCAGCACCAGGAAGTTAACCTCAGGCTTGGTGAGCGTCCAGTAGTCGGCCAGGCGAGCAAGCCACTCCGGTTGCGCCACACGCGCCGTAAGAATCGCCGAATTTTGCCTGCCTTCCGTCATGACGTTGCGTGATGAGGGGCAGAAGTAACTTCTACTTCGTGTTTACCGGGCGAAAGGAAGCGCCGCGCCTGATAAGTAAGATAAAGACTGGTGACCAGAATCAGCGCGCCCACGGCCACGTGCGCGGTGGTGATGTCCACGGCCGGGGGCAGGGGCTGGGGAGCGTTCCGCTCCGCCATCTTCATCACATAGGATCCCATGCCAAGAAACAGTTGCACCACCACCAAGCCGCCGAGCAGCAAGGCAGGGCGCAACAGGCCACGCTGCTGCGCGAAATTCATGAGGACGGTATAAACAATCCAGCCCACCAGCAGAGTCACGACACAAGCGCCCACCACATGCGGCGAGATGATTCCGTCTTTCGAATGCCGGTACACCGCGCCTAAAATTAACTGCACCAGAATCACCCCGGTGGTCACACTGGTTAGATGCCGAAGCGAGGGAGAAGCGGCATCTTCCACCTTGGCCTCGTCCCAGCGCCAGCCAGGGCGGGTAAAGAGCGCGAGGCTGGCCGCGAGGCAGAAGAAAATCTGCCCCAGCGTGGCGTGCGCAGTGGAAATCGCCACGGGCAGGAAGAACAGAACGGTAATGCCGCCCAGAATTGCCTGCGCCAGCACGGCCATGACCGCCGCAAAGCCCGTCCAGCGCAGCCAGCGGCGTGAATCCCGAGCCCAGATGCAGATGGCGAGAATAATGGTGAGAATTCCTACGAAGCCCGCAATCATGCGGTGCCCGTGCTCAAATTTAACTCCGCCCACCATGCGCGGCATGCGGAAGCTGCCAAAGGAAGTGGGCCAGTCGGGAACGGAAAGCCCCGCGTCGTTGCCGGTCACCAGCGCCCCGGCAATGACCAGCAAGAAAGTGCAGAAGGCCACAAAAGATGCGTAACGATGAAGCCAGGGATGATTCTCAGTCTTGGTCATTATCTTTGGTACAGCTTATCTGTTGATCCGTGGTCCACAGCCACCATGTCGCCATCGTTTTCGAGGCATCGCAACTCGGAGGCGAGCTGCAAGCTTTCCTCCGGCGGAATCCCGGATGCCGGTTCCGCGTCCGTGGAGATTGGATTCCGGATTGTGGATTCCGAACTCCTGAAAAAGGACGGGTCCCGATATTTATTCCGATACTTGAATAGGACCACGGTAATTATCGCGATGATCACCATGGGAGGGAGGAAAAGAATCAGGGTTCCATTGGCCAAGGCTTGTTTCGCCGTCGATTGCGCCGCCGAGGCGCTGGTGTAACACATTGCACAGCCCTGGGCGTGCAGTTCAGAAGGCAGGAGACAGAAGGCGGTGATCAGCGCGTATGCAGCGATGCGGAAAGGTTTGAAAAGGGGAAGATGTGAATTATGAAATATGATTTCTGAATTATGAAGGCTCAAGGAAGGCATACGAAGTCGGAAGGCTGACGGGCGAAGGCTGAAGGATGAAGCCACCAAACGCCCCCATGCCCCACTTACGCGCAAGGCCTGCGAACTGACGTTCTGTGAAGTCATTTTCTTCGCCCCTTAAACTACCGAGCAGCCCTCAGCATGCTAAATCAGCCAGCTACCAGTTTCAGCATT
Organism: Terriglobia bacterium; assembly: GCA_030040295.1. Classification (GTDB taxonomy): domain Bacteria; phylum Acidobacteriota; class Terriglobia; order UBA7540; family UBA7540; genus Bog-366. Next base: position 1,880 of record JASHTZ010000532.1, read on the forward strand.
TATAATCCACAATTCACGTTTTGCGCTTTACCCTTCACCCTTTATCTTAGTGCGGCCTCATATGCAAAAGCCGCATGCTGTCGGCAAGAAAGATATTCATGAGAACAATCACAATCACTAAAGCCGGCATCAGTATGGCCGCCATGCTGGGCTTTTCATAGCGGAGGTGCATAAAGTAGGCAATAATCAGCGCGGCCTTCACGACCGAGAGACCCAGCAGAATGGTTATCATCAGCTTCAGCTCCAATTGCTTGTAACCGAGGAAAACCTCCACCCCGGTTAAGGCCAGAAGCCAAAACCAAACGGCCAGAAACGTTCGCGTGGAGCTTTCGGCGTGCACTTGTTCAGACATTAGGCCTCCATTCAAGAAAGAACTGTCCTTGGTCAGTTGTCTCCCGGTCTATCGATTTTCACCCCTCAAGAGCGACGAATGACAAAAGTCCAGGGACAAAGGATGTTCTTACACCTAGCGAATCGACATCACATACACCAATGGAAAAATGAACATCCAAACCAGATCGACAAAGTGCCAGTACAGACCCGCCACTTCCACGTCCTCGGGGCTCAATTTGCCCTTACGGAACCAGGTTGCGACGACACCGAGATAAATCACGCCGCAGAAAACGTGGGTCATGTGCAATCCGGTGAGCGCAAAGAATGTCGCACCGAACAAGGGCTCTCCCCAGGGATTGTGGAACAAGCGCACGCCTTCACGGATCAGCCCCACCCACTCCGTGGCGTGGATGATGACGAAGAGCAATCCGCCCACCATTGTGGCCATAATCCATTTCAC
>JASHTZ010000533.1 GCA_030040295.1 Terriglobia bacterium
AAGACGCGGCGCGCCGCCAAGATGGTGATCCTGAACATCGACCACCCGGATATCGAAGAGTTCATCGAGTGCAAGGCGAAAGAAGAGCGCAAGGCCTGGACGCTGGTGGATGCCGGCTACGATGCCTCCATCGACGGTGAGGCGTACAGCTCCATCTTCTTCCAGAACGCCAACAACAGCGTGCGCGTGACTGACGATTTCATGAAGGCGGTGGTGGATGACAAGGACTGGGAGACGCGCCGGATCAGCACCGGCGAAGTCGGTAAGGTTTATCGCGCCCGCGACTTGATGAAGATGGTTGCTGGTGCGGCGTGGCAGTGCGGCGACCCCGGCTTGCAGTTTGACACCACCATCAACAAGTGGCACACCTGCAAGGCCACCGCGACCATCAATGCCTCGAACCCTTGCAGCGAGTACATGTTCCTTGACGATTCGGCCTGCAACCTGTCGTCGCTCAACCTGATGAAGTTCCTCACCCCCGATGGGAAGTTCGACGTTGAGCCCTTCAAGCACGCCGTGGACATCATGATTACGGCGCAGGAGATTCTGGTTGACAACGCCAGCTACCCCACCGAGCGCATCGCGCAGAATTCGCATGACTTCCGTCCACTGGGGTTGGGTTACGCGAATCTGGGCGCGCTGCTGATGGCCAACGGCCTGCCGTACGACTCGGATGCCGGGCGGGACTTCTCCGCAGCCATCACGGCGCTCATGCACGGCGAGGCTTATCTTCAGTCTTCTCGTATTGCGGCCGAACTGGAGCCCTTTCCGGGCTTCCCCCTGAATCGCGATTCGTTTGTAGGAGTGATTGCCATGCACCGGAAGTCGCTCCAGCACATCAACTCGCGCAATGTGCCGGAGAATCTGTGGGATACCACCAAGAAGACCTGGGACGATTGCCTGGCCACCGGCATGAAGTACGGCTATCGCAACGCGCAGGTGACCGTGCTCGCTCCTACCGGAACCATCGGCTTCATGATGGATTGCGACACGACGGGCATCGAGCCCGATTTGGCGCTGGTGAAATACAAGAAGCTGGTGGGCGGCGGGCTGATCAAGATCGTCAACAACGTGGTGCCCACCGCGCTGCTCAAACTCGGCTATTCGGACAAGGAAGCTTCTGAAATCGTCAACTACATCGACCAGAATGGCACCATCGAAGGCGCGCCGCACCTGAAGGCCGAGCACCTGCCGGTATTCGATTGCTCGCTGAAGCCCGCCAGCGGCAAGCGCTTTATCCACTACATGGGCCACGTGCGCATGATGGCCGCCGTGCAACCTTTTCTTTCCGGCGCCATCTCCAAAACTGTGAACATGCCGGAAGAGGCAACGACGGACGACATCACCAGCGTCTACACGGAAGGATGGCGGCTGGGGTTGAAGGCGCTGGCCATCTATCGCGACGGCTCGAAGCGCTCGCAGCCGCTCAATACTTCCGACGCCAAGCAGAAACCGGAAGCGAAGCCTGTGGCTCAGAAACAGATCGAAAGCAACGACGCAGAAGCCGAATCCGCACGGGGCGCCCATCGCCGCAAGCTCTCGGATGAGCGCAACGCCGTCACCCACAAATTCTCCGTGGGACAGCATGAGGGCTACCTGACCGTGGGCTTGTACGAAGACGGCCAGCCCGGCGAAATCTTCATCACCATGGCGAAGGAGGGCTCCACCGTCTCCGGCCTGATGGATTCTTTCGCCACCGCCGTCTCGCTTGCCTTGCAGTACGGCGTGCCGCTCAAAGTGCTGTGTGATAAGTTCAGCCACACGCGTTTTGAACCCAGCGGCTGGACTCCCAATCCCGAGATTCGCTACGCCAAATCAGTGATGGATTACATCTTCCGCTGGCTGGCCCTGAAATTCCTGCCGCGCGACGCCCAGCCTCGCGAGGATGCCAGCGTGCAGTCGCTGAACGGCACGGAAGCCGAAAAGGCCACGGACCTGGCCGGCAAGTTTTCGCGCGCGACGACCGAACCGCAGCCGTCAAGCGGATTTGTTTCTTCCATGAACCAGGGGGGGCTGGTGGGCGTCAACAATAGCGACGACGCTCCCAGTTGCGCCGATTGTGGAGCCATCATGGTCCGCAACGGCGCATGCTATAAGTGCCTGAATTGCGGATCGACCAGCGGGTGCTCATAGGAAGACAGAAGGTAGAATGGCCGGAGGGTGGGTTTAGGGTGCATTATGAACCAAACAGAAGGATACAATCGGGCTAAGGAATTCTATGAGGCCAACGTCCCATACGGTGTGGAGCGCTACGTTGGTTGCGCGTGGCAATCCGTCATAAACTGTCGGGCGGAGTTTGCCTTTCAACGCGAACGGACAGGTAAGCCTGAATTTGTGTGCATTGTATTCGATGAGAAAGATCTCACGGGTTCAGTAGAGGCTCTCGACCGAGAATTGCAGGAAACTCTACGACCTTCATACAACCGGTTTATCCCTTGCCGCAACGAATATGGCTCCTCTTTAGCAGGAGGAAATACGGGTCCACGAAAATGGAGACGCAGGTGATAAAGGTAGGTAGGAAGAATAGATTCCAATTGCCTGCAAATCCCCGAAGGGGATTGATTCAATAGCCGGGGGCAACGCCCCCGGTGAGCGATGAATGAAACGAATTGACCCTGAAAGGGTCAATTAAGGCCAAGGCCAGTCATGGCACAGACGCTGACATGCCTGAAGGTGCATGTCGTCTTTTCCACGAAGGACCGGCGGCCGATAATCACACCCGAGATTGAACCGGAGCTTTACGCATATCTCGGGGGCACCATGAGGAACCTGGATTCGCGATGCTTGGCGGCAGGCGGCGCTCGCGATCATGTTCACCTGCTGATTTCACTGTCCAAGAACATTGCACTTAGCCGCCTGATGGAGGAAATCAAGAAGAGTTCCTCGAAATGGATCAAGGCCAAAGGGGAGGGCCTGCAGAGCTTCGCGTGGCAGGATGGATACGGGGCGTTCTCGATTGGTGAATCTCAGGTTGAAGCCCTGCGACGCTACATCGCAGCCCAAAAGGAAAGGCACCAGAAGCAGGCATTTCAGCAGGAGCTGGTCGCGTTCCTGAAGAGGTATCACGTGGAATATGACGAGCGATATTTGTGGAGTTAGTCAATGCGACCCTTTCAGGGTCGGGGGTTTGTCGGCGGCACTCCGGGGGCGTTGCCCCCGGCTATCCAATCAATCCCCTGCGGGGATTCACGTGGTAACCATCGGTCATCGTCGGCGTCTCCCCCGGCTATGAAATTGGGTCCCTGCGGGGCAACCTGCCCTTTATAATAGGGTGATGGTTGTTGAAAGGGGTGGGAGGCAAGCTTAAGCAGGGCACGCGCGACGGGATTGAATCCCTGTAGTGAGGCGCTGCGTTTCGTCCACTGATTCTTAGTTTTGAGGGGGTCGGGATGTTAGCGAAGATGGAGAGATTCATAAACCTCACCGAGCAAAGGCTCCAGGACGCGGAGTGGCGGATTCGCCAGGTGCCCGTTGCAAGGGCAAGACTCATACTTTCCAAGGCCGCCGTCGAGGGTGGCATGGCATTGTTGGAGTCTAAAGGGCAGTGTGTTCCAATTGGCGGCCGTGACTTGGTCAAACGCCTGGAGTCGCTTTTCGTTGCAACAGGGGAGCTTGACGTGGAGCATCTCGCCACGGTTGAATCGGCGTGCGAGTATCTTAAAAACCCTCATGAAAACGAAGCCGATGACTCCGCCGCCTACCTCGCAAGGGTTCAGGTGTTTGTGCAGGCGGTCCGCGTCCTTCTCGCCAGGAGGCAAATGCAGTGGATCGCCGGTGCACCGATTGACCCTCGCTACGACTTTACGCCCCCAACCCCAGGGGATGACTATGGTGATTTCGACCAGGAACTGCAGGAACGCCGCGACGCCTACAACGAATGGGGGCCGGAGATTCGCAGGAAAGTGACTGCGTAAAACGCGGCGGCACTTTGGCAACGACTTTGCTCTTTATTTCGTGTACGGCAGGCGACCATTTCAGCTTAGATTGTGAGGGTGGCCCTAAGCTGCTTTAAATAAGCGTCGAGTTCCTTGCGTGTGCAATACAGCAGGATGCGAGGGCTGGGCAATATTTTCATACACCATGAGCTTCTTGCCGGGTAGCTGTGAGTTTTTCGAACGGAGGCGGTTTTGAGCGCACTTAAAGCGCGCCCGCGAAAACTGGCGAATATGCGCGCGGCGTTGCGTGCGATCTGCTCGACCGGCAAGGGGCGGTGCTGGTATTGCGACCGCCGGCTGCCTCACGTGGATGAGGCCATCAGTGCCCACTGGGATGTGCAGCGCGTCGAGGGCGAACGCGTCGCCAGCATCATTCTGGTTTGCCCGCATTGCCAGCGCAAGCCCGAGGAAGCGGAAGTGTCCCG
>JASHTZ010000534.1 GCA_030040295.1 Terriglobia bacterium
CACACATCCGTTGGGCTCCAAGTTGCCGCACCAGTAAAACACCAGGTCGATGGGGTGAGCGGAATGGTGCAGCAGCGCATTGTCAGTCCAACTACGCTCGCGAAGTTTATGATATCGCGTGTAGTTGATCTCCCGGATCTCGCCGAGCGGCCCCGATTCGAGGCTTTTTTTGACTCCGGCATAAGGCCCCATAAAGCGGCTGGTGTGAGCACAACCGAGTTTCACACCGCGCCGGCCGGCGAGTGTGGCCAATTCTTCGGCTTCCGCCGCGTTTTCACAGGGAGGCATTTCCACGAGGGTGTGAACACCCTGCTCGAGGCACTCCCGGGCCTGCATGAAATGGGCGGTGGAAGGTGAACAGATAATTGCGGCGTCGGCACCCGTCAACGCTTCCGCAATGCTTCCACATACCCGCGGGATGCCATGCGTTGAGGCGAAAGCCTGGGCCTTTTCGGCCATGGGCCCATAGACCGAAACCAGTTGGACGCCGGACTCCGTTCTTAGCTTCGCCGCGTGAATTGATGCCACTGCGCCATAACCGATCATCGCGACTCGCATGCGCACTCCTGTTGATCTCCACGTCAAATCCGTTGGGGCAAAACCCCACCCCAACTTCCCTTCCCCTCTTCCCTCTCCCCAGGGAAGAGGGGAGAGGGTGTGAAAGGGTGAGGGGTTTCTTCCGGCGGCGGTCAGGCCGCTTTGATGGGCCCGCCACCGCATTGCCCCCGGGTTTGCCGGAGGCTGATTACTCTCGCTTGCCCTAGCCGCGCGGCGCAACCAGGGGGTTACAACCTGGAGCTACAAGCTGTCCAACACGTGGTCCGGATCATTCCAGCCGGACTTCTCCAAGAGATCACGCAGCTTACTCTCCTGCTTTTCATCGAGGGGAAAGAAAGGATCACGGCAATACCCGCCTTTTAGCCCCCAGGAATTCAGCATGGACCGATAGATAGCCAGGTCGCTGACGGGACCGAGCTCTTGGTAGGTCCAAAGGTGCACGATGGGCAGAATTTGCTTCCAGATGCGAAAGCCTCTGTGGGGATCGTTCTCCATGACGATGGCCTGGCGCATCGCCTTCGCGGCGCGGGTCACTACGTTAAGAATGCCACTGATCCACCCATGCGCGCCCGCGCATAAACCTTCGTAGGCTGCCAGAAACGAACCGTAGAAAATTGCCATCCGGTCGCCGACCAGTGAACTGAGATCATGAACGGGCTCGACGGTGCCGAATGTCGACTTCACCATGTGAAGAACGTCCTCTTCCACAAGTTGTGCGATTTCGCGCGGATTAAGTTCGACGCAGGCCGAGTTGGCCGGATTGTTGTAAAGCATGATGGGAACGCTCGTGGCACGGCGCACCCGGCGGAAATGTTCGATCACCGCGGGCTTGGGAGGCCTTTGGAAATAAGGAAGAATTACGATCAGTGCGTCGGCTCCACATTTTTGCGCTTCCTCGGACAGCTTGATAGTCAGTTTGGTGCTATAGTGGCCGGAGCCAAAAATCACCGGCACGCGGCCCCGCACGACGCTCTGGGCCAGCTTGAAAGCTCGCAGCCGTTCTTCGTCACTGAGGGCGATGAATTCGCCGCTGGTTCCCGTAATAACAAGCCCGTCCGCCTTCTGGTGGTCGATGAGCCAGTTCCAGTGCCGCGCCGTGGCCTCTTCATCAAAATTGTTGTCGCGATCAAACATGGTAAGTGCCGCGGGAAATATTCCGCGAAAGCGATTCAACGCATAAGCCATAGCCTGCTCCTATTGAGGTACCCAAGCTATGGAAACGCTCACAAGATGTCAAATAGAATGATCGTAGTGTCTCAGTCTGAATTTTGTAGCGCGCCCGCCCGCGACCGTTGCGCGGCTGGGGACAGCCGCTCTACAACCCCAGGGCCCTCCGAAGCCGGGTCCAATATTCAAACTGAGACACTACGGATCGGGGAACAGGAATGCCACAGTCTCGTGAGCGGCAAACAGCGTGGTATGGGCATCCTGCCCATGCCCACGGCCAGGATGGCCGTGCCACGAGCCCGAGGCATTACGGGGAATAAATATGTCCACACCGCCGCCAATTAATGCGCGAGGCAAGGTTTCATCAAGAACCTGGTGGATCTGCATGCTGCTGTTTTTGTCCACAGCGACCATCTATCTTGACCGCCAGGTCATGGCCCTGACAGCGGAGAAGATCATCGCGGATTTCGGACTTACCAAAGAAGGTTTTGGCGGGGTCATCGCCGCCTTCCGCGCTTCTTATGGGGTCACCCAACTGGTGGGCGGATTTCTTGTCGATGCGCAAGGCCCCATCGTGGTTTTTCCAGCAGCGAGTGGGCTGTGGGCGCTTTCGGGATTACTCACCGGACTTGCCGCAACCCTGGGTGTGCTGACGGGGTGCCGATTCCTGCTGGGCATCGGCGAAGCCTTTAACTGGCCCTGCGCGCTCAAAGTTACCCAGGAGATCGTTCCACCCGAAGACCGGCCGCTCGCGAACGGGATCTTCAATGCCGGCGCTCCCGTCGGCGCCCTCCTGGCTCCGATCATTGTGACGATCATCACGATCAAGTTCAATTGGCGAGCTGCCTTCGTGACCACCGGCGTTATCGGGGCGGTATGGGTGGTCGTATGGATTTGGTATACCCGTGGAGAAGCTGCTCGTTTCCGGGGGAATCGCTCGCCTCTGGCGGGAATGATTCCCGTTATGTTTCGCATCCTCCGCCTGCGAAGTTTTTGGGCGCTTACCGTTTCCGCCATTATCATCAACAGTGTTAACTACTATCTGGGGGACTGGATCCCGCTCTACCTGAAGACCACGCGTGGATTCAGCTTTGCCGTTGGCAATCTTCTGACGATCGTAATTTATGTGGGGACTTCGGTCGGGAACCTCCTTTCCGGCCTTTTGGTCCGCAGGCTCGTGGCCGCCGGGGTGAGCGTCGCTCGCGCCAAGAAATGGACTCTCTTCTTGAGCTGTGTGCTCATGCTCTCTGCCGTAGCGGCCGGTCTAACACCTTCTCGCTTCCTTGCCGTGGGCTTCTTGGCGCTTACCGGAGTGGGAGTCGCAGGTTTCTTGGTTATCTACCTGACCCTGGCACAGGACCTGGACTCCGCCCATGTCGGCGTGACCACGGGACTGCTGGGCGGTTTGGGAAACCTGGCCTATGGTTTCCTTAGCCCTTACATTGGTTGGCTGGCAGATCTGCACAAAAATTTTCTTACCCTTACCGCTATGGGCGTTCTGCCCTGGCTGGCTTTTTTCGCCATACTTTGGGGGTCATCCTTCCGAGGCGACGTGGCGGCGGGGCCTCACGAAAAAGAATAGCTCGCATAAGGGTGCGCACAGGGACGGATAAGGGCCACCTGCAGCCGCCCTTCCGTCGACTCAGCGATCAACGAGGCCATGGTGCCGCTTTCCACGCCATGCCGGCAGATACTCGACGGATATCCGCTGCGGTCGGAAGGAATTGCTTGAGATCATCCACCTTTAGGCCCAGCCCGGTGGTCGCGAAGAATCTCCGGCGCCACCGGACTTTCTGATTCCATGGGGCGGGTGACCGCATACGGCTACCAGGCCATCAGTGGCCGCAATTTCATGGCCTCGACCAACGGCCCAGGTTGCACGACGTTTTGGACTACTCGATTTTCCTAATAACAGTAGAGGGCAATTTCGAAGCTCAAGAGCGGGAATCCTCGCCCTTTGGAAACGATACGAGGATATGAACTGTGAAACATGAAGTGAGAATAGCCGCTTTTCCCGGTGGGCCTCTGGCGACCGTGCCCCCCCAGGCAACCTACTTCGGCGCGCCAGGTTCGTCGGACCCAATTCCCCAGCACGTACGGAAAGCTTGCATTGACCCCGTTGCACAGGAAAGAAATTCGACCAATGATTCAACATCAGCGGGCGATCTTCCGGTGCCCCGGGAGGTTATGAATCGCATACCAGATGGGATCGAAGCCCCTCTTACCAGCGAAGAAGCGTCGCAGGTTCTCAAGATTCATCCGAAAGTGCTGGAACGCATGGCGAAGCGGGGAGAAATTCCCGCGCTGAAGGTTGGCAAGGTCCGGCGGTATCGCGTTTCGGCGCTGGACGCCTGGATTAACTCAAGGCTGCAATCAGGCAAGTGTGGTAACGGGCAGAGAAAATGCGACGAAAACCGAAGCATCGGAGAAGCCCGTACCCCTTGACCCTGAGCTGGCTACGGCTTTGCTCGACTGGCGCGGAAAGGCGCGCTATGCTCCAATACTTCCCCTGTCGTTACTCTCTAGGCTTACGTTGCCTGTAACCATCTCCCATTCAGTCAGACCTAGACTCCCGGCTGTCATAATCATCACTTCCTTGTCGCTGTTCGAAGGATAGGCCGTAAAATTATTCCCGCTGGAAGTAAAGTAGTTGAAAGCGCAAGAAAATCCGGGCACTGGATTACTCTCGGAAAAAGGTGTAATGACTGGTAGACCGCCATTCCCAAAAATAGTGTAGGGCGCTGAAAACCCATAATTGAGCGACCCGATTAAAACGTAACCGGGTTTTCCAACATTCGCCCCGACCCAACTAGTACAATAGCTGGTCAGCGTTCCTCCCGGGTCACCGGCGCGAGTCGGGTCATAAATGGTTACGTAGTACTGGTTGCCAGTGGCGACAGTCCAAGTTCTAGAAGCGTAAGTCAGCGGCCCCCATCCCGGCCCCGACTGCGTAACCGATGCCATTTGAAGAGTGGTTGAATTGGCCAGACTCAGGGCACTGGCTGGATTTTGTGTGTAAGGACCGTTTACGATGCTTCCCCAGGAAGTTGCTTTTCCATTCCTCTTGGTGACAAGCACATAAAGCGGATAGTTGAAAACATTGGTGTCAAATCGAATAGCCATCATTTTCACGGGCCGTGGACCGGCCTGAAGAGTAAAGATAGGATACCAAGTGTTGACAAGAGAGCTAGTCGGGGGCGTCAAAGTGATGTTGTTCGGGGTGGTAACAAAATAACTGTGTTCCATGAAATCCTCCGCTCCGACTCATTTATTTCTGCTCTTTCTCTTGCTCTAATCGTCTTTTTCCGGCGCATCTGAGACTTGCACAACACACATCGGGAACAGGAATGGGGGTACCCAGAGCATCGGTTGCTGAAACTTGAGATTCAATAAATGCAGCGATTTCCTGGATACCTTGTGGGCAAGCTACCACAGCGAAAAGGAGAAAACAACGAGAACGGAATACACAGTCTTGGAGCTCGGCTCGCCCGCATGTCCGAGATCTCCGCAACAATCCAGATCCGTGCCCTCGCCGGAAAGCCTTTCATCCCAACAGCACCTCCAGCACCACCCGCAACGTATCCCCATTGACGATTTCGATGACCTGCAACTTTTCCTTCGCCAGCTCCAGCAAGCCTGAGGGATCGCGCGGAGCTGGCCTAATCTGAAGCGAGCCGGGTGAGAAACGGAATTCTACGGTCGACCCTATGGGGACATCAATTAAAGAGGACATCAATGTTGAATCTTCTGACAGAATGTGACGTAGCAAAACGGCTGCAC
>JASHTZ010000535.1 GCA_030040295.1 Terriglobia bacterium
AATGCGCGGGGTGTCAGAACTCTGTCAGTCGCTTGTAAACAATCCGGTCTTTCACGGACGCGGAATGCCAGGGTTTTTGCAGTCTCTTGACATGCGCTTGACAAACAGTAAGGACGCATTGGGCATCTTGACTTCGATAGCTGACGACTTACGCTGAAGGCGGCAACCATCGAGGGTAATCATGGATTTGGGACTCGAGGCGTCAGAGGTTGGGGTCGAAGTCGCAAGCGGCAGTACGTCTGCCGGAACACCCAAGAGGATGAACATGGAACCTCGCCAAGGCCGAGCGACGAGTCAGGTGGTGCGATACGTCGGCTTTGCTTGTGGAATAGGGATGATTCTAGGTTTTTTTGAGGCTAGGGACCTATGGGTTCACCCTTTTCCCTCCGGCTTGCTCGAACGCAATGTAACATGGGTTATATGGTTCCTGGCGCCCCTTATCGATGGCGCGGCGGCGTGCCTGGCCGGCGTGGGGAGCTGGCTGCTGGTCTCCACGTTCCGGCGGAAGGGATGGGTGCCCGCTAAGCGGTTTCTACAAGTCCACCGGACGGCGTTCGCTTTGGCGGGGCCGAGCGCTTTGAGCATGTGGTGCGTCTGCGCAATGGCGGGCAGCCATCCCGCGAGCTTAACCCTGAAGGTGGCCACTGCGCTGCTGCTGCCCGCGCTTGGGGTGCGCCTAGGCAGGACGCTTCCCCTCAAGCCATTGGCAATCGCGCTGGGCGGCGCTTTCTCCATTTTGCTCGTGGGCTTGGCGATTTTTCTGCTGTGGCCGGCCATTCATTTCGGCGACGCTCTTGCGGCTTCGCCTCAGGTGGCAGCCCGACCGAACATCATTCTCGTGACACTCGATACGGTGCGAGCAGACCACCTCTCCTTATATGGATACGCGCGCAAAACCACTCCCCATCTTGATACTTGGGCGAAACGGGGCGTAGTATTCGAAAATGCCATCACCACAACCTCCTGGACTCTACCCTCCCACGCCTCCATTTTTACGGGATTGCTTCCGCATCAGCACGGCGCCGATTGGTATATGCCCTTAAACACCCGACGTTGGACGCTGGCGGAAGTGCTTGCGTCCTGGGGATATGAAACGGCGGGCTTCACAAGCAACTTTGTTTATGGCGAAGCGGGTTGGGGTTTGGCTGAAGGTTTTCACGAGTACGAGGACAACCGGGACTTTCTGCTGCACAATCTGGGGACGCTCAGGGTGGGAATGCGGATTATTGACCCGCTCTACCGGCGATGGGTGTTGCCAGACTCCTTCGAAAGACGCAGCGCACAGGATATGAATCAGGATATTCTTCGGTGGGTGGAGCACAGGTCGCGTAGACCCTACTTCCTTTTCATCAACTATTTTGATGCCCATGACCCCTATCTTTCCTCCCCTGCTGATGCACGCCACTTTGGTGCCTTGCCGCCCGGTGTTATTCGCGAGGCGAGGTATGGGTTTGAAGGCCGCGGGACGCTTCACCTTCCCGAGGCGGACCGGCAGGCTTTGGTGGCCGGCTATGACAACTCCCTTGCCACGCTGGATCGGGGCTTGGCGGAGCTACTGGACATGCTATCTCGCTTGCCTGACTGGGAGAATACGGTGCTCGTCATAACATCAGATCACGGGGAGGGATTAGGTGAGCACGGGGGTTATTATCACGGACTGGATCTTTATAATGAATCGGTGCGGGTCCCTCTCATCATCCTGGGGCGTGGAGTTCCACACGGCCTTCGGATACCCAGTGCGGTTTCAACCCTGGACGTGTTCCCCACGGTTCTAAGATTTGCGGGCGATCAAAACCCCTCTCGCTCCGCCTTACAAAATTTCTGGACGCCGGGAGGCGAGCCCGCCGAGGGGGATGTTGCAGTGATTTCAGAACTCACCACTCAGCGGGGATTTCGAGGGTACATGCCCCAGATAAGCTTGCGGACCCAGGATTGGGATTTCATACAGTTCCTGGGGGGCAGGGAAGAGCTCTATCGCTGGAGGGAGGATGCCGGTGAGCAAAACAATCTGGCGGCTTTGCCGGAGTATCGGCCGATTGTTGCGGCCATGCACGCCAGACTATGCTCGCTGGTGGCCCATTCGCTGGGTCCCTGGCAGGGACCAGAGTACCTTTCAGCGCTTGACGAGCCGGGGCGCCCCTTTTTGAGCATGGCCGACTCGCCGGCTGAGCTTGCCTCGCTTCCGAATATTCCAGGCCCACGCATTGGCGAGGTTCAGGATCAGTTTCCGCTGAAGGCAGTTGCCTCCTTACGAAAAGTGAAGGTTTCCGATGTGGATCTCCTGCACAGCCTTCCCTACCAATGATTCCAAGGAGCTGGTATTGGCTCAATTAATCTATTCCCCAGTTGCCCTGGGTTATTAATAGTCTTTTCTCTCCCAAATCTGGTCGTCCCCAAGAATCTTGATGACGCGGTAATGACCACGGAGATAGGCGCGCAAAGGGCCAAGATGGTCTCCGCTCTCCAAGGGATCCTCAGGGCGGTCCAAATCCGCAGACCAATAGACCAGCCGGACCTTGTGGTTTTCCAGCGATTCCAAAAGGTTCTGGACCTGTTCGGGACGGGTGTAATCCGTGGTGGTAAGAAGGGTGACCTGGGCGGGATCACGCAAGTCGAGAGGGAAATAGAGGCTCGGGAGCCGAGAGGCGTCGAAGAGGAATTCCCCTTGGTGAGTGTGGCCGAGCAGCCAGGCGAACTGATTATACCGGTCCTTAGAGAGAAAGGCGGTCCGGCCGGAAGGCAAGTCGAGGACATCGCGCCAACCGCGATGATTCGACCATGGCTCGGTGAACATCAGGAGTAGTCCGAACGCCCAGAAAGGTGGCAGAAGGGCTCTCTTGAACCGCTCTTCGGTGATGAGCCACACAAATACAATGAATGCTGGAGGTGAAATGGAGAAAAGCCTGAAAAAATTGGGTGCCGGTGCTGCACCTGCAACCAGCGCCAAGCCAACGATGCTGATCATCATCAACCGATTCCGCACCTGCGGGTCGGCAGGGCTGTTTGCTCTTCGGTTTCGCATCAGAAAGACCACATAAACCAGGGGCAGCATGGCATAAATCAACAGCCAGCTCGCGAAAGCCGGCAAATGCCGCCAAGGAGGAAGGGTGGGCCAGCCTGCGAGATACGTAGACCAGCTATTTGCTTCAACATCAGCACGGTAATACTTCAATACGAAAGTTACGGTGGAATACCAAACCGCCCCAAGTCCGGCTTTCATCACAAAATAGAGATTGGCAGCTATTACGCTAGTGAGGAACCCGACCATCAACGGTACACATTTTCTAAGGAATGCTGCCTGGTCGTCCCCGCGCTGCCATTCAATCAGCAAGAAGGCACAAAGGCCAGCTACGGCTGCTATTCCCTTGGTTGTCGTGAAGCACGTGGCCAATCCGCAGAGGGCACCTGCGCTGACGAGGCGTGCGGGGGTTCGCTCGTTGAGTACGACCCAAATCGCTCCCAGGACGGCAGCAGTGCTGAACCAATGGTGAGTTCCGTTCAGCATGTTGCGGTATGCCACGGTCAGAAGGAGCAGAGCGGGCAGAAACACCGTCCATCCTTTCAGGACTTGTTTCGAAATGGCCACCACGAGCCAAGTCAAACCCACTCCGAGGATGACGAGCATGGCATTTGGAATCCACATTCGCACTCCAAAGATTCCAAAGAGCGATAGATAGACCATTTCTGTCCCTGGGAGAAGGAAGTGGAAGAAATCGCGATAAATAGCCTCGCCATGCCACATTCGAATCGCGTTCGTGAGGTAAACGGTTTGGTCTCCGCCGATCCAGATCGGAGTGAAGGGAATAATAAATAGGTGTAAATAAAGGAACACCGCCGCGCCGGCCGCGAACCACGGCATGAGGCGATAGGTGTTGCTCGGAGAATTCATGGAGCTGGGCTGCGAGCGCGCCTTCAGGGTATGGCAAGTCATGCCGCAGCTAGGAAGCGGCGTCGCACCCAGCGACTATCCTCTCAATAGGGGCGAATTTCAAGACCGTATGTTGAGTTTACATACGGAGGGCCCTACTTGAAATCGCATGAGCGCAGATTTTGCATGATCATGACATGTCCTTGACAATGCCAAAACTCGCCGCGCCCATAATCATCGCGTTGGGACAACGCTCCCAGGCGGCGTGCGAAGGGTTGAACTTTCTCACGCCCAGGCGCCAGGACACAACGAGGGACGAGCGCCTACTTCCTTGTTCTCTTGACGGCACTTTGTGTCCTGGCGCTTAGCCGTGATTTACTCTGCCGAAAACTTACTGCTCCGGGGCAAAGGGTAAAGAGCTTGGAAAAATCTAAGAAGATCGTCTTCTTCGTTCCATCATTTTCGAGCATTGAGGCGACGGCACCGCTCGGCCTGCTGGCGATTTCCACACCCCTGCTTCGCGCCGGCTACGAAGTGCGCATCTTTGACGCCACCATTACCCAGGAATACCAACAGCGGATTCTGGAAGAGGTAAAAGACGCCTTGTGCCTGGGAATTTCCGTGGTGACCGGGCCGATGATCAAAGACACGGTGGATGTGGCCAAAGCGGTGAAGAAATGGAATCCGGAGTTCCCGGTGATTCTAGGGGGCTGGCACCCGTCACTGCTTCCCGCGCAGACGCTCGAGGCTGAATACGTTGACGTCATCGTGCGCGGGCAGGGTGAGGAGAGCACGTTGGAACTCATCGACCGCCTCAGCCGCGGCGCGCCGCTAGACGACGTTCGGGGAATCGGCTTCAAGGCGAATGGAAAGATCAAGTTCACTCCGGAGCGCGCGCTGAAACCGCTTACCGAGGCCCCACCCAAGGCTTATCAACTCGCGGATTTTGACGCCTACGAACGCGTTTGTGGCCGCCGGTGGGCGATGTATGTTTCCAGCCTCGCGTGCCCCTTCGATTGCTCGTATTGCACGAACGCCGGCGTGTACGGCCGCAAATGGAATGGTCTGCCGCCCGAACAGGTGGTGGAGGAAACCATCGATCTCACGCGCCGCTATCGTCTCGAACTGCTTTGGATGGCGGATGACAACTTTCTGGTGGATCTCGACCGCGCCCTCAAAATCGCCGAGGGCTTGATTCGTGCCGGTGGAAGTTTTAAATGGAGCATTCAGGCAACCACCAACCTCACCGCGCGCCTGAACATCCAGGAGCTTTCACTCTTGCGCCGTTCCGGCATGCACCAGGTTTGCCAGGGAATTGAAACCGCTTCCCCCAGCGTGATGAAGCTGATGAATAAGGGGTTTCAGGATTTGGGCGACATCTACCAATCCACCGAGCGTTGTCTTCAAGCCGGGGTCATACCCTCCTTCAACATCATTTTCGGTTATCCGGGCGAAGGCATGAAAGAGCGGCGCGAGACTGTGGACTTCATGATGGATGTCTGCCAACGATTCCCCGGGGCGGAATTTTGGACCAACATCTTTACTCCCTACCCTGGCTCGCCCATCTTCCACCGCGCAAAGGAACTCGGCATCGAAGTGCCGCAAACACTGGAGGGATGGGTCGATTATTTCCCGCGATATACTTCACTCCCCTGGCTCAAGGGAAGGGACCATCAACGAGTGCAGAGGATGCGCGATTACCTGCGCATCGCCTTCGACCGTGCCCCGATTGCCACGGCCGGCCCCGGCAGATTCGCCCGCGCCATCAAGCACTTTACCGCTTTCCCGGCCCGCTGGCGCCTTGACCACGATGTTTACGGCCTCCCGGTGGAGTTGTGGGTCAATCGCAAGCTGAAAAATCTCGTCAAGCTGCCCAAGCCGAAGGTTGACGCGAAGATGATGGGTCCTGAAGCGGCGCCGAGCTGCTCATGATCGTCCTCTACAACCCGAAGGCCACGCGTCATCGCAATCGACGGTTCCCGCTTTCCATTCTTTCCATCTCTGCGGTCCTGGAGGGGCGTGAGGATTACGCCATCGTCGACGGCAACCTGGACCCGCATCCCGATGAAACGCTCCTTTCGCTCCTCCGCGAGAAACCTGTAGAACTTCTGGCCGTCACGGTAATGCCCGGCCCGCAAACCCGCAGCGCCGTGAAAAGTTGCCGCGACGTGCGCTGGAATTACCCTCGGATTCCCATCGTCTGGGGTGGATATTTTCCGACGAATTACACGGAAGCTGCGTTGAATGCGCCGTACGTGGATTTCGCCATCCGGGGACAGGGCGAGGACACGTTTCTCGAGCTTCTGGAGGCGCTTCGCGCGCGCCGTGACTTGAAGAACATCCATGGGCTTTCTTTCAAGGACGAGGACGGGGCACATCGCCACAATCCGGAACGGGCGCTTCGCGCCCTCGATGAATTTCCGCCCTTGCCCTATCACCGCATCCCGGCGCGGGACTACCTGCTGCCCACCTTCCTCGGGCGCAGGACGGCGGTTCACCAGGCAAGCATCGGGTGCCCCTATCGGTGCAATTTCTGCGGCGTGGTAACTTTCTCGGGCAGCCGCGAAAAGATGGAATCACCTGAGCGCACCGAAGGGAGTTTGCGACACCTCGCCGGAAACTACGGTGTGGATGCCGTGCAGTTCTACGACAACAATTTTTTTCTGCGCGAAGATCACGCGCGCGAACTCGCCGACCGGCTGGCCCCGCTGAATCTGCGCTGGTGGTGCGAAGCGCGCGCCGACATCATGATGCGCTACTCAGACGCCACCTGGGAGGCTATTCGGCGCTCGGGGTGCGCGATGATTTTCTTCGGTGTCGAATCCGGCTCCAACCGAACGCTGAAAGAGATGCACAAGGACCTGCGCGTGGAGGACACACTGGCGCTCGCAGCCCGCATTCGCCAGTTCAAAATCATCCCGGAGTTCTCCGTCATTTTCGGGAATCCCCGCGATCCCGAGGGCGATACGCGCGAGTGCTTCCGCTTCGTGCGCAAGCTGAAAGACCTGAACCGCGACGCGGAGATTGTGGTGGAGCATTACACGCCCGTGCCCCAACGCGAGGAGATGTACGGCGGTGTGGAGAAGCAGTTCCGATTTCCCACCACTCCGGATGAGTGGGCCAGTGACCGCTGGCAACGCTTCGCCACTCAAAAGGATCCTTTCACACCCTGGTTGCGGCCGCGCACCAAGCGGCTGATTGACGATTTCGAATTAGTCGTTTCATCGCGGTGGCCCACCGTGCAGGACATCCGCTTGCCGGCCTGGGGCCGCCGCCTGCTGCAAACCCTCAGCGCCTGGCGCTACCGGCTGGGAATTTACTCTGCGCCCTGGGAATTGAAGTGGGCGCAGCGGATGATCGAGCTTCGCAAGCCCAAGGCCGAAAGTTTGTAAAGCCGCTTCCCGTCGGGCCGCGAGCGTCAAGCAGGTTATGTGTCAAAAGGTGTGCTGATGGAACGAAGACGCGTCTCAGTTCAGGAAGGGTATGGTCGTTGGGCGCCCGCCTACGACCGTGATCCAAACCCCCTACTTGCGCTGGAAGAGCGTCAATTGCGCCGCATGATTCCACCTTTGCAAGGCAAGCGAGTGTTGGACCTGGCTTGCGGGACGGGCCGCTGGCTGGCGCGGCTTGCCTCCGGGGAACCGCGCACGGCGGTGGGCGTGGATTTTTCTCCCTCCATGTTGGCTGTGGCACGCGAAAAATCTGCCGTAAGACAGCGCCTCGTGTGCGCGGATTGCCGGGCCCTTCCCTTTGCCGACGACACTTTCGACTTGGTCATTTGCTCATTTGCGATCAGTCACATTCCCGGTCTGAAAAGACTGGTCCAAGAGGTTCGGCGAGTAACCGCTCCGGGCGCCGACGTTTACCTGAGTGACGTTCACCCACTCGCGCATGCGAAGGGGTGGCTAACCGCATTCCGCGATCTTGAAGGCACCGCGGAGATCGTCACCTGGCCGCGTCCGGTTGAAGAAATGCACGCTGCGTGGGAAAGCTACGGTTTCAACTGCATTGAATCGGTGGATTGCCCTTTGGGAGAACAGGAAGAGCAGATTCTCGAGCGTGCCGGAAGGCCATCGTGGTTTGAGTCCTCGCGATTCTTCCCCGTCGTCCTGCTCTGCCACTTTCAGCGCCGTCCGTAATGCGAGGATGTCTGTGGAAGGCCCGATTAGAAGTTTTTGACGGAGACTGATGGGCAGTCGAATATTGGTCATGAGTTGGAGACTTGCGAGGGATGGTTGACGGGGAGGGTTAATTTGAACGTAGTCCCGGCCAGGCCAGTGGTTTCAACCTTCACCTGCCCTCCGTGGTCGCGCACGATTTTTTGCACCACTGCCAACCCCAACCCCGTTCCCCCTTCCTTGCCATAGGTCGCAAACGGCTGGAAGATTTCTTCGCGGATGGCTTCAGGGATTCCCGGTCCGTTATCGGTCACACTGATTTCGATATGATGGTTCACCGACCGCGCCGTGACATCCACTCTTCCGGATTGCGCCGGCGCAGCCTCGCAGGCGTTTTGCAGCAGATTATAGAAGGCCCTGTCAAGCTTCTTGAAATCAAACCAACCTTGCGCGTCTCCTTCGCGCGCCACCGTCATCTGGATACTCTTGAATTCCGCACGCAGGCGGATTGAATTCATCGTCCGCTCGAGAGCCTCCACAACGTCGCCATGGGTGAGTTGAAGAACCTCCTTTCCTTTGGAAAATTCCAGCAGCGAGGTGATCAATTCCACCATCCTGTTGACGGATGAATGGATCTGTTGAAACAAGCTCAGGCGCTCCTTGGAGTCCAAATTTCCTTCCGCCTGATACTCCGCGTAAGCAAGAATAGACGTGAGCGGTTGGCGCAGATCGTGTGAAATGGTGCTGGCCATGCGCCCGAGCGTGGCCAGGCGTTCGGCGTGCAGCAAATCACGCTGACTTTTCTGCAAGGTTTTGCGCATTCCGTCAAAGGCCGAGGTCAGCTCCGCCACCTCATCGTGGCTGTGAATTTCGAGGGGATAAGCGAAGTCCCCCTTCTCGAGAGCGTGCACGCCGGAAACGAGGCTGGCGAGAGGCCGCGTAAACGTATCCGAGATCAGAAAAATCAGCCAACTCCCGGCAATCACGGCCACCAAGCCGACGCCCAGAAGCGTGCGGTTCAATTCCTGCAAAAAACGCGTCGCCGCATCGTAGGACTTCAATACCGTCAAGGTAACTCGCCGGCCCTGCACCGGAGTGGGTTCAAGCGATGCCGCGAGATAAACCTCGTCGCCCAGTTTTATTTCCTCCGGGCTCGAGGACTCCGATAGCGCGTTTGCGCTGCTGCGTGCTTCCAACTCCATCTGCTGAGTGGGCGACAGCGTCGTGGCCACAATCTTGTTCCCATAGCGGAATGCCGCCTGGCATGACGCCACACGGGCCACAACCTGCGCCAGGCGCTCATCCACTTCAAACCCCAGCGCCAGCACGCCCAGCACCACGTCGTTGCGCGAATCCCCAAAGTAAATCGGTTGAAGGAAAACGATGAAGAGGTGATTTCCCCCGTACCACCAGTCGCGGGCTTGCCCGCTTTCCAGGGTTCGCGCCAGGGAAGCCTGCGCCGCATCGGCGGTATAACCTGCCGACGACGTGTGAAGCGCCATCACCTTTCCGGCGGGATCGGCGAGAACGAACAGGTCGCTTTCGGCAAGGCGCCAGAGGCGGCCGGAAGCGTCCTGAATCGTGGGCGCGTGATGCGTGGTCATCAAAGCGCGGAGGTCCGGCAGGTCGGCGAGCAGCGCTGCGGACTGCGCCAGTGCGCGCTCGCGTTGCACTTCAAACTGATCGAAGGTCGCGACGGAACTGGAAAGGGCTTCGTGGATTTCCGCCCGCGCGTGATTGCGCAGATAATTTTGAACAATCAGCAGAACGGCGCCCGTCAGCACGGTCGTCGTCAGGATAAGGGAAAGCAGGAATTTGGTTCGCAGCCGAATCTTCGCCATGGCCTTTGGTTACCTCGGGGCCGAACCGTCCCGCTCGGGTCGCGGGAGCTCTGCATGGCGCAGGCCCGCTTAAGGGAGAAATTTGTAACCCGCTCCATGCACGGTTTTAAAGTGGGTCGGGTTTAGAGGGTCAGCTTCCAATTTCTGCCGCAGCTTCATGATGTGGTTGTCCACCGTGCGCGTTGAGGGATAGCAGTTGTAACCCCAAACTTCATTCAGCAGCTCATCGCGGGAAATGACGCGCTCGGGATTTCGAGTGAAATACTTCAAAATCTTAAATTCCTGAGGGGTGAGCGCGATCAACTCACTCTTGCGTTTTAATTCCATCTTGGCGAAATCCACGGCCACATCGTCAAAGGCATAGGTGTCCGCCTGTTTGGGACCGTGAGCGCGCCGCAGCACTGCATGAACGCGCGCAATAAGTTCCTTGGGGCTGAAGGGTTTGGTAACGTAGTCATCCGCGCCCAGCTCGAGCATCAGGACCTTGTCCACCTCATCCGCTGCAGCGCTCAAGATGATGATGGGCAAGTTCGGCGCCGCTTGTTTGATGGAGCGGCACACCTCCCGGCCGTGCATGCGGGGAAGTTTCAGGTCAAGCACCACCAGTACGGGCGGCGCCGCGCGAAACGCTTCCAGGCCGGCTTCGCCATCCGAGGCGAAGTCCGGCGAATACCCTTCATTTTCGAAGGCATGGCGCAGGGGCTTGTATAAAGACCGATCGTCTTCGATGATCAAAATCTTTTCCATGACAGTTCAATCCGCAGTGCCAGTTTAAAAAGACTAACATATCCTTTACAAACACACTACACCCGCTTGACCTGCTCTCCCTGCGGCCGTGCTACCTGTATATTCGACGCGCAAGGAGGTATGGAAGCTATGAAACATTCGTACTCAACGGCAAAACCTTCGACATTTACCTTCCGGTTTCAATGCATCAACAGGTGGATGCGGGCCGCCGCGGCCGGGTTTTGCGCACTGGTTTTATTGTTCCCGCCCGAATCTTTGAGGGGCGCAAGCCCTTCCACCTCCGTTCCTGTATCGCCCGAACCCGCAGGTGGAATGCTGGTTCTGGAAAGGGCGCTCGGCATCCGCTTTATTCCCGGATCGTCCTCAACCGTCCTGATTGAGCGCAACGGAAAAACCTACCTTGTGGATCTCGCCGGGCAAACCATTCGTGAGCAAAATTCGCCGGCTTCCACGTCTCCGCAAGCCACTCCGCATCTGGCTGTAGCAAACGATCCGCCACAGGAGGCGCCCGCGGGTTCCATGATCTTCGCCGAGAACTGCGCAAGGTGCCACGGAGTTGCGGGAAAGGGAGACGGGGCGATGAAGACCCCCGATTTTACCGATCCAGCGGTTCAAGCCGCGCTTCCCGAGCCGACGGCAATCAAGATGATCCGCGACGGCAAGCCCGGAACGCAGATGCCCGCATGGCAGGGGAAATTATCGGAGACGGAAATCAGCGCCGTCGCGAGCTTCGTGAAATCACTCGAGCAGCCAATGGGCAAGCCCGCTGGTACCGCTCCCGGCGCTTCGGTGCGGATGGCAAATATCTACGACCCGGCGGATGATTACTTGTACAGCCTTCCCACGGGGCGCAAATTGGACCGCCATGGATTGTATTTGAATTTTACCCACCGCTTTGTTTATACCCCGGCATTCAGCGGAACGGGGTCTGGCGACACGCTTTTCGGCCTTGACAATTTCTCCATCTCCTCATTCGGACTGCGTTTCGGGCTTACCGACAAATTCTACGTCAGCGCCTACCGTTCGCCGAGCCTGATCAACCGCCCCATTGAACTGGGCGCCGCCTATCACCTTTGGGACGAGCACAGCGGCAATCCTTTCAACGCCACCGCCCGGTTTTCCGTGGACGGGCAAAATGATTTCGCCGAGAACTACACCACCAATTTCGAGTTGATTCTGTCTCGCAGCGCCACCCGCCGCGCCCAATTCTACCTGGTGCCTACGCTTTCCCTTGACGAACGCGAATTGACGCAAAAACCCGGGTCCCTCGCTTCCGCACCGCCCAAGCTTCCGGGTTACAACACATTTTCCCTGGGGGCCGGAGGGATTTGGGATTTTCGACCTACCGTGGGACTGCTTGCGGAAGTTATCCCCACACTGGCAAATGCTTCGGAACTGGGAATTCACCGGCCGGCATTCGCATTTGGAATCCAAAAACGGATTCTGCGTCACGCTTTCACCCTGGGATTTTCTAACAGCCCCGGCACCATCGTCTCCCAGAGGGCTGGAACACGCGCAACTTTTCTCGACGAACCCAATTCCGATACGCCCAAAGGCCTGTTCATTGGATTTGATTTGATGCGACAGATTTATTGATTCCCATATATTGGCGCCCGTCTTGGAGACTCCCGCGGAAATGACCGCGATGACAATTTTTTTGCACCTCGGCCATTGATCCGTGACATGCACTGCGGGGCCACGCCGCTATCCTAAAATTGAAACGTTTGACTACTCGCAAGGGCCTGAATTGGACGCACTCAAGCTGCCGATTTGGGGTCCTGATTAATGTCCAGTCAGCGAGATGACAGGAGTGCGATGAGCAGCAAAGTGTTGCTTTTTCAGCCGCCTTACAGCGGTCCGCCCCTGGGACCGCCCCTAAGCTTGCTGAGTCTGGCTTCTCCCTTGCGTGAAGCGGGCTTTCAGGTTTCGCTCGTTGATGCGGCGATCGATCGTGACTACAAGCGCACACTTGCCGGAGAGCTCCCGGGCGCTCTTTGCCTTGGCATCTCCCTGTTGACGGGACGGATGATCAAATCCGCGGTGGACGTCTCGCGCTGGGTAAGGAAAGTCCAGCCCGGGCTGCCGATCATTTACGGCGGCTGGCACCCCAGCCTGCTGCCGGAGCAAACCCTGCGCGAGGATTCCCTTGACGCCGTAGTGCGAGGTCAGGGTGAAGTGAGCTTGCGTGAAGCCGTCGAGCGGTTGCGCGCTGGGGAATCGCTCGAAGGAGTGCGCGGAGTTTCATTCAAATCCGGCGGCAAGGCCGTCCACAACGCCGCGCGGGCCGTGGAAAGCGTCGAACACCTGCCGACCCCTGCTTTCGATATCGTCGATTTCGATGCCTATGAAAAGCGCGCCGGCGTGCGGGTGCTTCCCTACGCCTCGAGCGTGGGCTGCCCGTACGCCTGCAACTACTGCACGGACCAGGTGTTTTACAATCGGCGCTTCAACGCCTACAGCGCCGCCCGCGTCGTTCGCGAGGTTACGGAACTGGTAGCGCGCCACCGCATTCCCGAAGTCGCGCTCTTCGACTCCAACTTTCCTGTAAATGTGAAGCGAGCGCTCGAAATCGCCCGCGGTTTTCTTGATTCGAAACTCCGCTTCCGCTGGACTTTCCAGGCTTCCACCGATCTCCTTTGCCGCATGAGCGATGCGGAAATTAGCCTGCTGTGTGAATCGGGCGTTTCGCACATGGGGTTCGGCACGGAATCCGCGTCGCAGGAAGTGCTGACCCTGATGAACAAGAAACACCAGCGCGTGGACGAGATGTATGAGGCGGCGCGCAAGTCCGAGCGCGCGGGCATCCATGTGACCTACAACGTGATCCTGGGATATCCGGGCGAGACGGAAGCCGACCGCCTTCAGACCTTCCGAATTATGAGCGATATTGCCGCCCAATATTCCAACGTCAGTTTTTCTCCCAACGTTTTCACACCCTATCCGGGCATTCCCATCTGGCCGCAGCTCCGGGAGCTGGGAGTGCGCGAGCCGCAGTCGCTGGAAGAGTGGGCCAACATTGACTTGGGCAGCAATCACTTGCCCTGGCTCCAGGGACGCTCGCTGGCGCGACTGAAGCGCATGTTGGAATTCTTTCTCCTCAACAACCAGATTCGCAAGGCGGCGATGCGCGCGCCGTGGATTCGCCGGGGCGTGCGTCGCGCCCTGGGCGCACCCCTCCGCTGGCGGCTGCGCAAAAACGAGTTTGCGATCCCTTGGGAACTCTGGCTGGCGCGCGCCACGGAGCGCCTGGTTACGCGGCGCTCACTACTGACCGGCCAGACTTTGGGGCATGGAATGCAGGATGTGTGCTAAGTACCGCGGGCATGGCTGTAACAAACGGGAGAGAAAAACACCTTGGCTGACGTCCTTCTTACCCACTCCTATCACCTCCAATACGACCGCAAGCAGGTGCGGAAGATGCAGCCTTATCCCCCGTTGGGAACGCTCTACGCGGCGGCCGTTCTGAAGCAGCATGGAATTTCCGTCGCCTTGTTTGACAGCATGTTGGACGACCCCGCGCAGGTGTTTCCCCTGCTGCTCGAACTCCACCGCCCGAAGGTGGTGGCCATTTACGAAGATAATTTCAATTTCCTGACCAAGATGTGTTTAACGCGCATGCGCGAGACGGCGTTTGAAATGATTGACGCCGCCAAATCGCTGGGATCGAAGGTTGTAATCAACGGCTCCGACGCCTCTGACCACTGCCGCGAGTATTTGGACCGGGGCGTGGACTTCATTTTGCTGGGTGAGGCGGAGGAGACGCTACTGGAGCTGGCGGAATCGCTGATCCGAAACGGGGGAGGCAGCACGAGGGGCATTCGCGGCCTCGTGCACGCCGCGCACGGTGGCAATCCCGTTCGCACGCCTCCGCGCCCCCTGATCAGAAATCTGGATTTGCTGCCGCTCCCCGCCCGCGAGTTGATCGGCATGGAGAAATACCGGCGCGCCTGGAAGGAGGCGCACGGATTCTTTTCACTCAACCTGGTGGCCAGCCGTGGGTGTCCTTACCGGTGCAACTGGTGCGCCAAACCGATTTACGGAGACTCCTTCCATGCACGCGCGCCGGAATCCGTAGCGTTTGAAATGCTTGAGTTGCGTGAAAGGTTCGGCGTTGACCATCTCTGGTTCGCGGATGATTTGTTTGGAATCAACCATCGATGGGTGGCGGACTTCGCGGAGCACGTGGAACGCCACCGCGCCGCCGTTCCTTTCAAGATGCAGTCACGCGCCGACCTGATGACCCGCGAAACGGCCGCGGCGCTGGCGCGGGCAGGCTGCGCGGAGGTTTGGATGGGTGTTGAGTCCGGCTCGCAGAAAATCCTGGACGCCATGCAGAAGGGCCTGCGCGTGGAGCAGGTGGCCAGGGCGCGCGAAAGCCTGCGCGAGAACGGGATTCGCGCCTGCTATTTCCTTCAGTTCGGCTATCCCGGCGAAACCTGGCGTGACATTGAGAGGACCATCCAGATGGTGCGCGAGACGCGCCCCGATGACTTGGGCATTTCGGTTTCCTATCCGCTGCCCGGAACCAAATTCCACGAGCGCGTGCGGGAACAGTTGGGCGAGAAGACCAACTGGGTGGATAGCCAGGACCTCTCCATGATGTTCAAAGGCGCCTACACCAGTGAGTTCTATCGCGCGCTGCACGATGCCCTGCACACCGAAGTGAAAAGCTGGAGTGAGCCGGGCGCGTGGAGGTTTTCCCTCCACGATGGCCATTCTGCCGGCGCTACGGCCGTCGCGGAAGTCTCGTCATTGTGGGCGCGCGTGGAGGAATTGGAGCGCACTTGCCGGAATCCTGATGCGACTCTGCTCCCTGTGCTCGTTGACGCGGTGGCGGAGGGGTGATGCGGTAGCGCACGGCACGCCATGGCGTGTCCGTACAGCACTCGGAGAGCACCGCCGCAATGGCGGCGGCGAGGCGCGACCTTCAGAACCATGGACTGCTTGCTCACTCACGGATTTTTTCTGGGCGATGATCCGAAAGAGCTTCAGATCATGAAGCCCTACGCGCCGCTGGGTATTCTTTACCTGGCCTCGCACCTTCGCGCGCGGGGCTTTGGCGTTGAAGTGTTTGACACCACATTTTCGTCCTGGTCCGAATTCCAAAACGTTCTTGCCCGCGAGCGGCCCTCCGTTCTGGGCGTTTATGCAAATCTTATGACCCGGGGAAGCGTGCTTCGCATTGTGCGCGCCGCGAAAAAAGCCGGTTGGATAACCGTCGTCGGGGGGCCGGAGCCGGGCGCATACGCTACGGAATATCTCAAGGCAGGCGCGGATGTGGTGGTGATTGGCGAGGGCGAGGTCACTCTGGAAGAGTTGTTGCCCATCCTGCGTCGCGGAAGGGTGGAAGATCTTGGCGCGGTTAAGGGTATCGCCTTTCGCCCGGCAGACGGCCGCGTGCAATTTACTCCGGCGCGGGCGCAGATTCCGGATATCGACGCGCAGCCTTGGCCCAGCCGCGAATCCGTTCAAATCGAGCGCTATCTCGAAACCTGGCGGCAGCATCACGGCGCGGGATCGGTTTCACTTATTACCGCGCGAGGGTGCCCTTACGAATGCCAGTGGTGCAGCCACGAAGTTTACGGCAGGACGCACCGGCGGCGGAAACCGGCATCCGTGGCCGACGAACTGGAGTGGATTTTGGGGCGCTACAATCCGGATATGCTCTGGTTCGCCGACGACGTGTTCACCATCCACCAAGGCTGGCTGGCGCAATTTGCGGCGGAACTGAAGCGCCGGGGAATCTCCATACCCTTCGAATGTATTACGCGGGCCGATCGCGTGAACGAACGCGTGGCAGACCTTCTCGCCGAGTTGCACTGTTTCCGCGTCTGGATTGGCTCGGAAAGCGGCTCGCAACGCGTGCTGGATGCCATGCGGCGCGGCGTGACCGTGGCGCAGGTGCGGAGCGCCGTGGGTCTCTGCAAGTCGCGCGGCATTCAGACCGGCATGTTCCTGATGTGGGGCTACGAAGGCGAGGAGTGGGAGGATATCGAAGCCACCATCCGGCACGTGAAGGCATCGAATCCGGATATCTTCCTGACCACGGTCGCGTATCCCATCAGGGGGACAACGTATTTTGAAAAAGTTCAGGACCGCGTCGTAAATCCCAGGAAGTGGCAGGAAGGCTCGGACCGCGATTTTCAAATCCGCGGACGCCATTCGAGGCAGTATTATCAGCATGTGGACCGCCTCCTGCGAGCGGAGGTTGATCTCGAACGGTTGCTTCAATCTCCGGCTTCCAGCGGTGGCGTCCTGGCTGCCGAGTTGCGCCGGAAGATTGACGCGGCGCAGGAGGGTCTGAGGACCACGGCAACGGAAGTGGAGGCATGACGCCATCACCACGCAATTACCCACCACGCATCTTTCACCCTTCGACGCGGTCGCTGCGGAATATGACGCATCGTTCACACATTCTCTGATCGGGCGCGCGCAGCGCCAATCCGTCCGGCGGGAGATGGACCGTTGGTTCCGGCCCGGACAGCGTATTCTCGAAATCAATTGCGGCACCGGTGCCGACGCCATGTTTCTTGCCGAACGTGGGATGCGCGTTGAGGCGTGCGACGCCTCGCCCAAAATGATTGAGGTGGCGCAAAGGCGGCGGGAGGAGTCCCCCTTTGCACCTTTGGTCAGTTTCCGCGTCTTGCCCATTGAGCAAATTGCCCAGCTTAAATTGCCTGACACCTGCGACGGCCTTCTCTCGAATTTTGCCGGTTTGAATTGCGTGGAGGACTTGCATGAGACCGCGCAAAATCTGGCGCCGCATGTGAGGCCCGGCAGCAAAGCCCTACTGTGCTTTTTTGGCCCATCCTGCGCCTGGGAAATGCTTTGGTATGGCTTGAGGGCCGACATCAAGCGGGCTTTCCGGCGGCTCCACGGCGGGAGCAGGGTAGCAAACCTCGCACCCGGGCGGGAGGTAACCGTTCACTATCCTACCGTCGAATCGATTCGCAGAGATTTTAGACCCTACTTTCGGCTCGTCAGTTGGAAGGGCGTCGGCATCACCGTTCCCCCAACTTACCTCGAACCTTGGGCGGTACGATTCCCGCGCGCGCTGGCGGCTGCGGCCTGCTTCGACGCGTGGCTGGCCCCGGTTCCGGGCTTCCGCGCGTTTGCCGATCATATGTTGCTGGTCCTCGAGAGAGTCGCCGCATGCGCATCATGAACTCGGCTCCTCAGCCCTCCGCCGCTGTCGCGCCTCACGTCATCCGCGAACTTCCTGTGCTGGTCATTCTTCCCCATAACCGTTGCAATTGCCGCTGCCTGATGTGCGACATTTGGAAAATCCGGCAGACACGTGAGATCACCGCGCAGGACATGGAGCCGCACATAGCCAGCCTGCGCCAACTCAGGGTCGGCTGGGTGGTTTTTTCCGGTGGCGAGCCCCTGATGCACTCGGACCTGTGGACTATGACGCGGATGCTCCGCCGCGAGGGAATCCGAATCACTTTGCTGACCGCAGGGCTCACGCTCCAGCCTTTCGCTGCAAAGGTGGCGGAGGAATTTGATGACGTCATCATTTCCCTGGATGGTCCGCCGCAAATTCATGACCGGATTCGCGGCATGGCGGGCGCATTCGAGCGTCTCAAGAAAGGAATCCAGGCCCTGCGGCAGATCCGGCCTTCCATCCCCATCAATGCCCGCTGCACCGTGCAGAAGGCAAACCACCGGCATTTGCGGGCCGTGGTGGCGACGGCACTGGAATTAAACTTGAGCTCTGTGTCGTTCCTTGCCGCCGACCTGCGGTCAGAGGCGTTTAACCGGGCGACTCCCTGGCCAATGGACAAAATGTCCGCAGTCGCGCTGGACGGCCTGGAATCAGAGGCGCTCATTAAAGAGCTCGATTGGCTAATCTTGGAATACCCACAATTGATCCGGCAGGGTTTCATCCACGAGAGTGTTGAAAAGTTGCGCCGCATCGGCTTACACTTTCGCTCAGAGTTGGGAGAAACATCTCCCCTGGCTCCGCGCTGCAACGCGCCGTGGGTGTCAGCGGTGATCGAATCAGACGGCGCTGTCCGCCCATGCTTTTTCCATCGGCCGATTGGAAGCCTTCAACGCGGAACGCTGGCTGAAATTCTCAATGGAGAGCAGGCAGTGCTGTTTCGAAGCCGGCTTGATGTTTCGAAAAACCCGATTTGTCAAAGGTGCGTGTGCTCGCTCTTTCTGGAGGAGTCAATCTCCAACTCGCCATCGGCAGAAGGCAAAAAAAAGCAGAGCATGCTTCCTTTCGAATCCACAACGATTTGAAGTGTACGCCCTAAGGGTGAGAATATTTGATTTACTTTGGAAAAATCAGCGTGGGAAGTTGCGGACCTGGAGTCAGCGGGAGGGAGAGAAGTTAATCACTCCCTCCCGGTAACCGCGCGTTCCCCAGGCCCCGCGCGGAACCAAGGCCACCTGGGAGGGGGTTTCAATGGTCAGAAAGATTCTTGCATTTCGATGGATGACAGGAATTGCCGTTTTATCTTTATTTCTCACGCCGCGAGCAGCCGCCGCGCAGGCAAGCGGACCGGCCGCGCCTGTTGCTCAGGCGGCCATCCCGGAGGATTCCATTCGGGCGCTGGCGGGAGAGATTAAGGAATTGAGCGCGACCATTGATGAATTGCGCGGCGAAGTTGCCCGCTCGCGTCAGGAAACGCGCGAGCTTCGCGCAGAGTTTCAAATCGCCATGGAAAAACTCTCGACCGTCAATACTCCCGCAAGCGAAGCGGGCAAGAGCGCGCCTCAGGTTGCCGAGACGCCCGCTGCGCCGCCTCAGGCTGCCGCAACGTCCCCGTCGTCTTCGGCGGCATCTGAAGACGCGCGCATCAGCCGATTGGAAGAGGACCAGCAATTGCTTCAGGCCAAGGTGGATGAACAGCACCAGACGAAAGTGGAAAGCGTTTCCAAGTACCGCGTAAAACTGGGCGGCATCGCCCTTGTAAATCTGTTCGGAAACAGCGGCACCGTGGATAATCAGGATGTTCCCAACCTTGCTCTTCAACCCGGCACTGTGGCAACGACGGGAAGCGTAGGCGCCACGGTTCGACAATCAGAAATCAACCTCGAAGCTTATGGTCCCAGTCTGGCGGGAGCTCGAGCCAGCGCCAACGTGAATGTTGACTTCATGGGCGGGTTTTCGAATGTGTCAAACGGCGTAACTGACAACATGGTACGTCTCCGGACCGCGACGGTGCGCCTGGATTGGGCGCACACATCCCTGGTGGGTGGGCAGGACGCGCCGTTCTTCTCCCCGCTCTCTCCCACCTCCTTCGCCTCGCTAGGATATCCTGCTTTCGCCGATGCAGGCAATCTCTGGACGTGGACTCCGCAAATCCGGCTGGAGCATCAGGTGAGTGTTTCGGAAGGGGACACGCTGCTGATCCAGGGAGGCGCGCTTGATCCGTTGTCCGGTGAAGCGCCGCCCAGCGAGTATTATCGTGCTCCGACGGCGGGAGAGCAATCCCGCCTCCCTGCGGCGGGTTCGCGATTGGAGTGGACACACGGAAACGGAGACCAAGCCTTAAAAGTTGGCATCGGCGGCTATTACAGCCGCCAGGATTACGGTGCGGACCGCACAATGGATGCCTGGGCGGGCACGGCGGATTGGGATATCCCCCTGGGACCGCGCTTTGCTTTGTCCGGCGAATTTTACCGCGGGCGGGGCCTGGGCGGGCTGGGGGCTGCCCAAGGCCGCAGCGTGCTTTTCAGCGGGCCCGAATCGGTTCCCACATCCAGCCTGATTGGCTTGAATACCGTTGGCGGTTGGACACAACTCAAGTTCAAAGCCACTGAGAGAATAGAATTCAATGCAGCCTTTGGAGAAGATAATCCCTTTGCGCGCGATCTTTACTACTTCCCCTATCCCTCAAGCTATGGTTACACGAACATCGCGAGAAACCAGAACAGCCTGTTCAACGTGATCTTCCGGCCGCGCGGTGATCTGTTATTTGCTCTCGAATACCGCTATTTGGATACGTTTCAGACCGAGGACCCGAAGAACAACGCCGCCCAGTTGAATCTCAGCATGGGTTTTCTTTTCTGACCGGGTCTTGAGGAGGGGCTATGCCGGTGAATCTCCGAAAGGGGACAATTCTTCTCGCAGCTCTCGGGTTATTGAGTGTGACGCTGGCAGCGCCTGCCGATGCGGCCGAGGTGACCGGGCGGGTGAATGTGATACAGGCAAAGCGCGGGAGCGCGGACGGCCGCGATGCCGGCGTAGTGTTTTGGCTTACTCCACTCTCGGAACAACTCTCTCCTCGATCCGGGGAGCAAGGCCAACCCCCCCACGCCCAACTCATTCAGAAAAACAAGGAGTTCACACCCCACATCGTGGTCGTGCAGGTAGGTTCGCAGGTGGACTTTCCCAACCGTGATCCGTTCTTTCACAATGTTTTTTCGCTTTTCAACGGCAAGCGTTTCGATTTGGGGCTGTATGAGGCCGGATCAACGCGAAGCGTACGCTTTGACCGGCCGGGGATCTGTTACATCTTCTGCAACATTCATCCCCAAATGAGCGCCGTTGTGGTGGTGGTTGAAACGCCTTACTTTGCGATTGCGAACGCCAAGGGTGAAGTTTCCTTTCCTCGCGTCCCTCCCGGCCGATACCGATTGAACGTTTGGGAAGAGCACTGCACAACCAAAGACCTGGAGGCGCTGTCCTCTCCGATCACGGTTGGTGAAAATGATACATCGCTCGGTAACATCGAATTGCGGGAATCCGGGGCACCCGTCGTGGCTCATCTCAACAAATACGGGAAGCCATACGACCCTGAGGTTTTTCCCAGCCCCATTTATGTGAAGCCCTGAACGCCCGGCAGCGAATCCAACTGCGCCGTTAGGAGAAAATTGCAAAGTCGCGACATTGACTCGCCCAAGCACGCCGTCTAGAATCAACGCGGAAGTGCATGCGGGCTGGTGTTCGCCCAGGACTTCAAATCCGAACCCCGCCATTTTTGCATCGCTCGGTATCCATCGCTCAGATGTACTACACATTAATACGACCAGCATGGACATTGGGCAAAATCGGTGTCGCGGCGGAGACGCGCTTTTGCGCCATATCTCTCGGTACCTTCCTGTAACGACATGGACACACTACAGTTTTCACTACAGTCAGAAGCGTCAGAGATTAGGCATAGCTTCGAGTAGCCGAATGAATTTGCCCTGTCCACTTCCGTCCGACGCATCCTGAGCCATCCAAGCGCATAGGGGAGCCCTTCTACGAGAGCGCGCCGGGCAAGGGACCGAGTTGGGGGGAAGGGCGACACGCACGGGGCCTACTCGCGCCCCCCGTCTTTCGAAAAGCACTCGCGAGGTCAATAAAAATAAGAAACCGACACTGCGATGCGCCTT
>JASHTZ010000536.1 GCA_030040295.1 Terriglobia bacterium
TCCGCAGCGCGTGAGGCTGTGGAATGGGCGGGGGCGGGCGGCTCCGTGGTTTTGCTCGTGCGCAACCCTGCTGCTGAGCCTGTGGCCGAAACACTGCGCGCCGGCGTGAAAGCAGTGCTCACCAACCGGCTGGACGGGCCGGAAATCGTTGCCGCAATCCAGGCGGCCGCGGCGGGAATGGTGATTCTCGATCCTGCCGGCGTTGAAAACCTTTTGCACGCCCCGAGCGCGGCCGTGGCATCCGCAACTCTGACTGAGGAGCTGACCGCACGAGAGCTGGAAGTGCTTCGCCTGGTGGCGGCAGGCCTGGGCAACAAGCAGATCGCCTCTCGCCTGGAAATTTCTGAACACACCGTCAAGTTTCACATCGCATCCATCATGAGCAAGCTAGGCGCGGGCAGCCGCACTGAAGCCGTTACCATCGGCATTCGCCATGGACTGATCCTGATTTGAAGGGGTCCGAGAAAGGACCACTACACCGCGGCCGGACCCCAAACAAGAAAGGGCTATCACCACAGAGATCACAGAGAAAGATCGAACGCGCCCCAGTCGCCCTTCTCGATGTCCCTCTGCGGGCTCTGTGGTGATAGCCCTCTAGGGCCGGACCTGACCAACCATTGCCGGCGTCGAAGCAGTCCCGGAGAGCGGCGGCGTGCTGATGGGAATATCCACATTGAGGTATGCGGCGACGGGCAAGGTGCCCCAACGCGCAGGTTGGAACGTCCAATTGCGCAGAGCTTGGCGCGCCGCGTCAAACTGGTCTTTGCTCATGGGCGAAATCTCCATGTCATCAACCTCGCCCTGGTCGTTCACCAGCAGCCGCATGTGCACCACATCTTCCGGATGCGCCACGGCCCCGGCTCGCACCACCTTCGGCGGCTTTACCTGGCGCATGAAATCACGCTCAGCGCGCTGCGGCGTCAAAACGTCCCGCCCGTTATCCCTTTCGTCGGCGGATTCGAAATTCCAGTTATCCAGCGTGAATCTCAATTCCACAGTGGTGATAAACTCTGACGGTCCTGACGGCGTCTCGAGCGGATGGTAAACCCAGCGGCGCGTCGCCTTCAGAGCCGATTCCGCAAGCACGGGGTTACCCTGCAGCACGTGCGCTTTCGCCACTTTGCCCGCGCAGTTGACGGTCAACTCCAGTTGCACGCTGCCCTGAAGATAATTCACCTTGGCCACGGCTGGGTAATCCGGTTTTTGCTGAACCACCAGCATTTTGGCTGCTTGCTTTCGGCCCATAATGATCGGCGAGTTGTCGGGAGTGGCGGGGCTTGACTGTGCGCGGGCTTGGGTTGAGATGCCCGTCATCACCAGGGCAGGTAAGAGTAGAAAACCACGATAGTGTCTGCGGTTAGTCATCGCCTTCGAAAATCACCACCGCTACAACGTAGCGGTCCGAGTGCGAAATTGATAACGACATCCGCGTGACGTGCAAGTCCCGGGCAAGTTCCTGCGCCCGGCCCGTCAAAATCAGGTCCGGCTTGCCGCTGGGTTGGTGAACAACTTCCACGTCGAGCCAGCGGATCCCTTCACGCCAGCCGGTTCCCAGCGCTTTAAATGCCGCTTCCTTGGATGCGAATCGCGCGGCATATCGTTCCCCGCGATTCTTGAACTTCTCGCAGTATGCGATCTCCGCCGGAGTGAAGATCCGACGGGCAAACCGCTCTCCATGACGTTCCAGACCCTGCTCAATTCGCGCCGTCTCGGCGATGTCCACACCGGTTCCGAGAATCATCATCAGGCCGCGCGCTTGCGGGAATCAGTCCGCAGGAAAAGGATGGATGAAAATTGGCCGACCGGCCGCAGCTTGGAAGCCGTAGTCTCCTCAGCCCGACGATAGCAAATCGGCCCACTGATTGCAACTTCGGTGGAGTTGTAGCGCGGCTGTCCCCAGCCGCGTAACCGTCGCGGGTGGGGACACCCGCGCTTCAAAATTCAAACAAAGACATTACTGGAACGGAGCGCTCGGCCGGGCGGCGTCAATTCGCTGGTCCGCGCGTCAGACCCGTGAGGTACGAAGGAACAAATTAAGGTGAAACCGCGGGGATTCTGAGAAAGAGGTCCTGCCCTGGTGTAGCCGGAGTTTCCCCGCGCGAGGGGGGGAAGCAGGGCATTACCCGGCGAGGGCGGGTGAGGCGCAGTGCAATGCCACCTCACGTTCATAGGCGCTAACCGTGTAATAGACCGCCCGGTCGAAAAAGTTGTGGACCAGCCGGCGCACTTCCTGAAGCTGATACAGCCCCAAAGCCGAGTCGAAGAGCCCAGTGGTGGGAATGCCTTCCAAGAGATGTTTCTTGGTTCGTATCAAAGCGTAAACCACTTGACTTAACGGCACTCCATCGACTGCACGTTGCTTGCCCAGGTTTGAGTAGCGGGCTGCGACGGCCCCTTCCGCCTCGCTGGCCAGCCATTGGCCCAGGTTGTGGTAAACGTCATATGCCCGACCGCGAATTTCCTCGGGCGAAAGCTTGTGATATTCACTCGTCAACGGATTTTCCTTCAAGTCTATGACCAAACTGCGGGTCAGTTGTTCCGCGTTGTCCTCAATTCTTTCAATCAGAAGAGTCGATAACATTAGATTCCAGCCATCCTCCAATCGTCAGCCCTAAGCGGCCTCTATTAATAAAGATGACCAAACTGCCGGATTCGTTGTAACGGAGAGAGGAAGAACGAAATGGCTGTGTGATATATTGAAATTTGAACGGGCAAACCTACCAAATCGTCTCGCGCGGCAGATTGGCGTGGCTCGAGTCACAGCGGCTACAGAAGTTTCCCTGGTTAATCCACGCGTTCAGCACCCGGCAGGGAGGCGTGAGCACTGCGCCCTGCGCGGGTCTTAACCTGGGATTTACAAACTCAGACCGACGCGAGCGCGTGGAAGAGAATCGTCGTCGATTTTTTCGCCAACTGGGCGCCGGGAAATTTGCGCTTGCCCCTCTGCACCAGGTCCATTCCTCACATTCTTTTGTGGTGAATCGCGATTCCGCTAACCATCTCGTCTATCAAATTCCCGGGGCCGAGGCGTTTTTGCCCGGGGCCCAGGATCCGCCCGCAGGCGACGGATTGATGACCTGCGAGCCCGGCGTTCTCCTGACCATTCGCACCGCGGATTGCCTGCCCTTGCTGCTGGTAGACGCCCGGCGGCGAGTGGTGGCCGCCGTGCATGCCGGATGGCGCGGCGCATTGGCGCGAATCATTGAAAAAGCCGTGGGGGATATGCGGCGGGCCTTCGCGTGCGATCCACGGAAATTAATCGCCGCCGTGGGGCCGTCTATTCGCGCGTGCTGCTATGAAGTCGGCCAGGAAGTCGTCGAAGCGTTCCAGGGCGCTTTTGCGGAAGCGGACGGTTTTTTCCAGCCCCTGCGCACCAAGCCCGAAGCCGCGACAGACCGCCATTCGATTCTTTTCTTAAGCGCCTACCCTCCCGGACATGCTCCCGAGCACCTTCCCGCCGCGCGCCTGGACCTCACCGCCGTGGCGCGCCATCAACTCACCGCCGCCGGCCTGAAGCCTGCGAACATTCTCATAGCCGACTATTGCACCGCCTGCCGCACCGACCTTTTCTTCTCGCATCGGCGCGAAGGGCCTGCCACCGGCCGTCAAGTTGCAGTAATTGCAATCCGGGAATGAGCTGGGCAAGCCGATTATGCCGCGGAGGGCTTGGCGTTCATGCCTTCCAGGCTGAGTTGCCCGCACGCGGCGAAGATATCCTGGCCGCGCGAGATGCGAATGAAGGTGGGCATGTGGCGGTCAGTGAGGATTTTTTGAAAAGCCACCACGCGCTCGAATTTTGGGGCACGATAGGGGAGATTGGGGCCGCTATTGTAAGGAATCAGGTTGATCTTGGCGCGCAGATCGCGGAGCAAATCCGCAACGCGGTGCGCATCGTCGTCCGAATCATTGACGGCGTCGAGCAAAACGTATTCAAAGGTCAGATGCTCCCACGAGCGGAGGGGATAAGCGCGACAGACCCGCAGCAAATCCGCCAGCGGATATTTCCTGTTGATAGGCATTAGCGCGCTGCGTTGTTCATCGTGTGAGGCGTTGAGGGAAATGGCCAGCTTGGGGCGCGCGGGCAGCAGCGCGAATTCCTTGATGCGCGGGAGAATGCCCACGGTTGAGACGGTGATGCGCCGCAACGGGATCCCCACACCCTTGGGATCGGCGAGAATCGCCACGGCCTTCGCCACCTGCGGCAGGTTCAGAAGCGGTTCACCCATCCCCATGAACACCAGGTTCAGCCTGGCGCCGCGAGGCACGTTCTGTGCTGTGGTCACGGCCAGCACTTGCCCGATGATTTCACCCGCCGTCAAATTTCGCTGGGCGCCGAGCAGGGCGGTGAAACAAAATCTGCAATCGAGGGCGCAGCCGGCCTGGCTGGATAAGCAGAGCGTGGTGCGCTCCTCCTCCGGCATGTAAACGGTCTCAATCCGTTGGTCGTCTGCGAGGCGAAAAAGGTAACGAACTGCGCCATCGCGCGAGGAAAATTCGCGTTCGACTTTCAGATAATCGATTGACTGCTGCGATGCCAGTGTTTCGCGGAAATTGCGGCTGAGGTCCGTGAAGGTGGAAATGTTCCTCACCCGCCGGACGTAGATTCCATGATAAATCTGTCGCCCGCGGTATCTCGGCTGGCCGCAACGCGCGGCCAAATCCTCCAATTCTTGAAGATTCAGCCCAAGAAGGTTTCCGCTTTGTGCTTCTGAGGTCATCGGGCGTATCCATTACAGGGTGCAGCCACTACCTAAGACAGATTTAGACCTGACCGGTTCTTACTCTACGCAGGGCTTCGCCGTCCGCAGCATTTCGGTGACCCGCGCAAAATTCCGCTCACCCTCGCGATTGAGCCATTCTTCGAGCCCCTTCGCCCCGCCCTTTGCGTACGCGCCGACCCCATCCTGCCAGGCCGCGCGGCCACAGAGTACTCCAGAGAATGGAGCCTGCGACTCGACCGCCAGCTCGAGAGATTCGATAAATTCTTCAATCCCGACACCTGCACTGAGATAGATAAAAGGCCTGGAAGTTGCGGCTGCGGCCTGCCGGAAGATCTCTCGCGCCTGATGCCGCCGCCAGATTGCCGGCCCTTTCAGCGAACGAGCGCCCTCGACAAATTTCACGTCGACCGGGAATTCCACCTTCAAGACGTCTACACCATAGCGATCGTGTGAGAATTCGGCGATGCTCTGAATGACAGCATCCGGCCGATTTTCAGGGCGTTTCCCTTCCTCAGGACCGCTTGGGGAGGCGTAATGGACCAACTCCAGGAAAAACGGAATGTCCTCGGCGCGACACTCCGAACCGATTCGCTCCACAAAGGCTTGTTTCGCGTCGTTCACCCGCGCCGAAGCAAGTGGCGCGTAATGCAACAGCACTTTGACGCAATCCGCACCGGCGGCTTTCAATCGGCGGGCGGAGGCGCCCGAAATCAAGCTGGGCTGCTTTTCGGGATGCGTATTCAGATACGCGTCATTTTCATAGGGCAGCAAGAGTCCGGTTTTCCTGTCGCGAATCTGAATGGCGGTCCGGCCGTAAATCAGGTCCAGCAGGACGCCGCTGGACATCGGCGAAAGGCGTTGGGTCACGACGCGCTTGAATTCTTCAACTTGAGCCGGTGAGGGCTCAGCGCCCGCGGCGGCTTTCATGAGCGCCACCAGGCTTCCGCGGTGGTCGAGTGCGAGCGCGGCAATCACTCCCCTTTCCGTTGATACCACCTTAAGTCCGCTTTTTTTCCCACTCAGCATGAGGATGAAAGTATCGAGAGGTATTTCCGTAGCCTCTTAGGTTTAGACCGCCGGGGCTGCGCCGTAGCGGATGATGCTGACCGTAATATCGTCGGACTGGGGGGCAGTGCCAACGAACTCGCGGACGCTGGCAAGGATGATTCGCCCAACCTCTTCGGCCGTCTTTTGCGGGCAGGATTCCAGGAGGGTGAGCAGGCGAGGGTCGCCATAGAGCCCGCCGAGGGCGTCGCGAGCTTCCGTAACGCCGTCCGTGGTGGTCACAATCAAATCGCCTGGGTTCAACCGCGTGCGGTTGGCGGCGAACTGCACGTGCGGGAAGAGGCCCACAGGAAAATTTGAGCAATCAAGGTGGTCTACACCGCCCTGGGCACGCACCACCAGGGGCGGAATGTGTCCGGCATTGACAAACTCAAATCCTCCCTCCTGGTCCAGAACGCCATAAAGGAGAGTGGCGTACATTTCCTGCGGGGTGTGGGCGCACAGGTAATCGTTGACGCGCTGAAAGAGCTCGCCTAGGTGGGGTCCGCCGGCGGCCACTGCTCCGAATGCGCCTTGCAGGCTGGCTGCCATGAGCGCCGCAGGCAGGCCTTTCCCTGAAACGTCGGCCAGTGCGAATCCGAATCGGCCGTCGGGAAGCTCGATCACGTCGTAATAATCGCCTCCCACGGCTTCGGTGGGAGTCGTGAAGCTGAAGAGCTGGAAGTATTCGCTTTGCGGCAATTCGAGCGGCATCAACCCCTGCTGGATGTTCCGCGCCAGGAACATTTCGTGCTGGATGCGCTCCTGGTTGCGCGCCAGCCCGAACAGCCGGGCGTTTTCAATGACCGTTGAGCCTTCCACCGCCAGAGTCTGCAGGACCTGCCGGTCAAGTCCGGTGACGGCGGTGGGCTGGGACTTGGTATCAAGATAAAGCAAGCCGAGCAAGTCCGGCGCCTTGCCGACAAAAGTTTCACCGGACGCCTCCGCCATCTGAAATTTTTGCAGGGGAACGGCCACAATGCCGCGCGTGCCGGTGCGAATGATGCCGGTTTCCATTGCGGTGCGGCCGGAGGACTCATCTTCCAAAACAACTTCCTCCTGGCCGGAGGCGGCGACGCGCGTCACAACTTTGCGGGAGTAGTCCGTCACCTCGGGACTCAGGTAGATGCCCCCTTTGCCGCGCACCAGCCGAAGCTCCAACTGGCCCTGCCCTTCTTTCATGAAGAGCAGCCCGCGCTCGGAGTTGGTGAGCTGAATGGCAGAGTCCACCAGGGAAGTAAGAACTTCTTCGAGCGCGGGAGCGCGCAGCATCATCTGCGCCATCTGAAGCAACAGGCCGAGATGGTGCAATTGCGGAGCAGCGCTTACCTCGGAGGCCTTCTCGAGCTTTTGCAGCAGGCCGGGAAGCACCGCTTCTTCCACGGAAAAAGCCAGCGCATAAGAGTCGGAAACGCCCAGGCTGATCTGGTCGCCTGACTTCAATCGGCAGGGTGTGGTTAATTTCTCGCCGTTGACGAAGGTACCGTGGCGGCTGCCCACGTCTTCCAGGTAATAGCCATCGCCGTCTTTCATAACGCGCGCGTGGCGACGGGAAATTCGCGTGTCGAGCAAAACCAGGTCGTTGTCGCCCTGGCGCCCCATGGTGAAAGGAGTGCGGCCAATTTCGATATCGCGCTGGTTGCCAAAAGCGTCACGAACCGTGATGTGCGGAAGTGTACTGGGCATGGGAACTACTAAACAAAGAATGGTACCCCGGTCATTATAACAAAGGGCGCATTGGGCGGATATAAATCGTGGGCGGTCGCGATTCGCATTGATGCGTGTTTATTTCGATTTCTGAAAGTGATTCACCCCAAGGGGGCATTCCACAAGTAAGAAATCTTACGGGAAAGTCCCGGCATGCCGCCGCACTCTTCGGCCATGTTCCGCCATCTTGTCGAATTCTTCGCGCGCGAGGGGTCGCCAGTCGTCAAGCAAGGTCAAATCCTCTTCCAACTCACGTCGATCTGCGGGCGCCATCAACACAACACTTACGGAAGGATGAGCGAGGGCAAATCGATACCAATCGGGCGCGGACGGCGGTTTGAAGCCCGCCGGTGAATCCGGTGTGGTTTTCGCCAATGCCCCCCAGCGTTGCGCCGTAAAGGTCACCACGGGGATTTCCAGGCGGTCGGTTAAAGGAAACAGGTCATCCTCAGCCCCCCGGTGAGCGGCGTTATAGCGGATCATCAGCAAGTCCAGCTTGCCGCCCTCAGCCCACTTTGCGCCCAACGCTCGCTGATGGGTAGTTAGACCGATGATGCGCACCTGGCCATTCTCCCGGGCTTGCGCCACCGCTTCATATGCCCCGCCCGGCCCGCAAATCTCCTTCCATTCCTGCTCCTCTTCCACGTAGTAGAACGTCACCACATCAATTCGATGGGTTTGGAGGGTGCGAAGGGCCTCGCAAAGTTCGCGCCCGGCGGCCGAACGCCTCCGCTCGCCAAGCTGCAGGGCAATCACCACCTGCTCGCGGTCGAATCGCTTTTCGCGGATGACTTGCGCCATCCCATCGTCATGGCCGCACCAGTTGAGGTAATTCACGCCGCGCGAGACGGCGTACGCTACGTCGTCAGCTTTTAGGTATGTGTTGCCGCGCGTAGCCAGTCCCAGGCGCAGCACGGGCGGGCAATCGCGG
>JASHTZ010000052.1 GCA_030040295.1 Terriglobia bacterium
CCACCATCGTGCAGCATCGCGTTACCTACGACCTGGAGCGATTGATGCAAATGGAAGGCATCAAAGACGTGCAGACGCTCGGCACCAGCGCGTTCGCGGGCGCGATTATCGAGAATATGTCAAAGCACGGCAGTTGACTGGAGACCGTTTCACCCAGAGCTCACAGAGTTGAAATCACAGAGGCCACAGAGCGGATCCACAACTCGGTGTGCTCTGTGCCCGATTGCGGTGTGATTTGAAGGCACAAGTCTCCGTGCTCTCTGTGTGAAACGAGTTTTTCTGTTTTTTTGCTCTGGAAACCGAACTCATTGAAGCAGTTCATTTTCGCTGCACCTGGAGGACAGTATGCGCAGGAAGGTAACGGTGATCGGCGCGGGAAACGTTGGCGCGACCCTCGCCCATCGCCTGGTGGACAAACAACTCGCGGACGTCGTGCTGATCGACATTCTGGAGGGCATTCCGCAAGGCAAGGGGCTTGATCTGCTGGAAGCCGGGCCCATCGAAGGCTACGACGTTCGCGTCAAGGGAACGAACGATTACGCCGACACGGCGAATTCCGACATCGTGGTGATGACCGCCGGATTCCCGCGCAAGCCCGGCATGAGCCGCGATGATTTGCTGAAGGCCAATTACGACGTGGTGAAAGCGGCAGTCAGCCAGGCCGTAAAGGTTTCCCCCAATTCCATCCTCATCGTCGTCACGAATCCGCTCGATGCCATGGTGCAAACGGCCTTGCGAGTGAGTGGGTTCCCGAAGAATCGCGTGATCGGCATGGCGGGGGTGCTCGATTCCGCGCGCTACCGCACCTTCATTGCCCAGGCCCTGAACGTTTCCGTGCACGACGTGGAAGGCATGGTGCTGGGCGGGCACGGCGACACCATGGTTCCCGTGCCGAGTTACACGACGATTGCGGGCGTTCCCATTTCGCAGCTCATGCCCAGGGAGCAGCTCGACAAGATTATCGACCGCACGCGCAAGGGCGGCGCGGAAATCGTGAATCTGCTCAAAACGGGAAGCGCCTACTACGCTCCCTCATCCGCCGTCGTACAGATGATTGATGCGATCTTCAACGACCGCAAGAAAATTCTGCCCTGCGCGGCGTATCTGGAGGGTGAATACGGAATCGAAGGGTTGTTCGTGGGCGTGCCTGTGAAGCTGGGCGCGCGCGGAATCGAGGAGATCGTCCAGATCAACCTGACGGCGGAGGAGCAGGCTGCGCTCGAAAAATCCGCCGCCGCCGTGAAGGAGTTAGTAGCGGTTATCGGGGTTTAGATTCCCGCTTACTTCACCTCAACGATCTTGACCGCGGTCATCACCACGTCGCTTTTGGGGCGGTCGCTCGAGCCGCGCGGCGTGTTGACGATTTTTTCGACCACGTCCTGGCCTTTGATCACTTGACCGAAGATGGTGTGGCGCTTGTTGAGCCAGTCGGTGGGCGCCACGGTGATGAAAAACTGCGAGCCGTTGGTGCCCGGCCCGGCGTTGGCCATGGCCAGGCGTCCGGGGCGGTCGAAGGTCAGGTCCTCGCTGAACTCGTCTTTGAACTTGTACCCGGGTCCGCCCATGCCGGAGCCCTCCGGGCACCCACCCTGTATCATGAATTTGGGTATTACGCGATGAAAGATTAACCCATTATAGAATGGACGCTTGGCGCGCTGGCGGGTTTTAGGATCGGTAAACTCCTTCGTTCCCTGCGCGAGGCCGACGAAATTCTGCACGGTCTCGGGTGCCTGCTCGGGAAAGAGCTCACAGGTAATTTCCCCCAGGGTGGTCTCAAAGACGGCGTATTGTCCTGGTTTCAGGTCGCTCATGAAGTCTCCTTCTTGAAAGTGGCGTCCATCCCGGCGGAATGGAGTCGCCCGTTTATTTTGGTGTCGTTGCCGGCTTCGCGGGCGCGGCAGGTGCGGGCGGCATGATGACCGTGGTCTTAATCGAGTCAAGCTGTGGAAACACCCGGTCAAGGTACGGCTTGCCCTGGCTTTCGATCAAATCCTGATCGGGTCCGTGGCCGCCGGGCGGTCCGTCGCCGTAATCGCCATAGAGCGAATCGACAATCTCCATCCCGCTGATGACCTTGCCGAAAGGTGAAAATCCCTGCGCGTCCAGCGCCGAGTTTTCACCGAGGTTGATGAAGAGTTGAGTGGTGCGGGTGTTGGGGCCGGCAGTGGCGAAGGTTATCGTGCCGCGCGAATTGGTTTGCATGACCGGATCATCGGGAATGTTGGTGTTTTTCCAGGCGCGCGTAACTTCCGGCCGGGCGCTGATTCCAAACTGCACGACGAATCCCGGGACGACACGGAAGAACGAAGCGGAATCGAAGAAATGGTACTTCACGAGGTTGTAGAAGCGATCGACGCCGCGCGGCGACCACGAGCGATTTACTTCCACCAAGAAGTCGCCCTTGGTGGTGACGAACTTGACGTCAAAAGCGGCGGGAGCCTGGAGTTTGAGCGACGACGGGTTGAGCAACGAACCGCCGCTGCGGGCCGAT
Source organism: Terriglobia bacterium (assembly GCA_030040295.1). Classification (GTDB taxonomy): domain Bacteria; phylum Acidobacteriota; class Terriglobia; order UBA7540; family UBA7540; genus Bog-366. The sequence continues at coordinate 2,492 of JASHTZ010000052.1, forward strand.
GAACTCCTGGCCGTTGAGCCGGCCTGGGGCGCCGCATCGGCGCCAAGAATGCCGAGGGCGGCCAGTATAAAGATAAGAATGACGAGAACCGTTCGCTTCCTCATGACTCCTCCAGAATAATATGGAATGGCACGCCATGGCCATTCGCAAATCACATCGTTCATCGCGCCGCTTGCACCTCTCGCGCGACCTGTTCCACATGGCGCATGACGCGGAGCACATTTCCTCCCCTGCATCCAAAGGCGGCTGGGTATAGGTTTGCTGGGTGGCCGCCGGTGCCGCACAAAATGCCAGGAGAGCGCAAGCGAGCGGTCGGACATGACTTCGGAATGGCATAATCCAAGGCAAACAATTATCGGGAGGCAAGGAAGGTTTTGTCAAAGCTAAACTTTCAGGCTTTATGTCCGATAATGTGGGATGCGGATAGCCGGTTTTCACGAACAGCACTCACTGCGGCGTTGCTTGCCATCAGCACCTTGAGTATAATCAGTGGAAACTACGGAACTCTCCACGGAGCGAAGCGTAATGGCGGAAATGGATTTGGTTTTGATTGTTGCCAAGATCGTTGATGAGATGCGGAAAACAAAAGCTCCCCCCACGGAGCAGGATTTGAACCGCCTTGCAGCGCAAATCTCCAACGGTTTTAAGGCCAAAAAAGAGGAGGTCGCCATTCTGCGGCTTGCGCCGGACGCCCGAGTGCTGAGTTTCATCTTTCCGGTCAGACTGGCCGTGGTTGGAGCGATTCCCATTACCACGACTCACTCGCTGGCCGCCAAGACCATCCGCGACAAGCGCGGGGAGATTGTGAACAATTTTCCCACTTACAAGCACGCCACGGTGTTTGAGGCCGTCGACCTTTCCGACGAAGAGAAGGCTGTTCCCATTCAGAAAATCATCAGTTCCCCCATGGTCGTGGATGGAAAGGTAATCGGGGTAATTCAGATCAGTCGCAAGGCGCGGCCCGGCGAGCCCGTTGGCCCCGACTTCACGCAAGCGGACCTGGCGCAACTGGGAACCGTGGGTTCGGTTTTAGGGAAATACATTTCCGAGATACCCTCCTCTTCTCCGGCCAAACCTAAAGCAGCTCCCGGCAAGACTTAAATGTTGCGCAGGCCTCCCGCTGAGCGATGGACTGGGGACCTTCTTCTCCCCGACCAAGATGATGAGTGAGATTCGCGTCCGCTTTGCACCCTCTCCAACCGGATATCTTCACGTGGGGGGCGCGCGCACGGCGCTCTATAACTGGCTGTTTGCCCGCCACGCCGGCGGCGTCATGGTGTTGCGGATCGAAGACACAGACGTGGACCGTTCGAAGCCGGAGCTCACCACGGCCATCCTTGAAAGCCTGGAATGGTTGGGGCTCCTCTGGGACGAAGGGCCCATCTATCAATCCCAGCGCCTCGATCGCTACCGCGCCATGGCGCTGAACCTCGAGCACGCAGGGCGCGCCTACCCCTGTTTCTGCACGCCGGAAGAGCTCCAGGCGAAGCGCGCCAGGGCGGAAGCAGAGCGGCGGCCGTGGAAATATGACGGAACCTGCCGCGCATTGCCGGAATCCGAACGCCAGCGCCTACGCGCGGAGGGGCGGCCTGCGGCGATTCGCTTTCAGGTTCCCGATTCTGGCCAGACCACGTTTGACGATCTGGTCTTCGGCCGCATCGAGGTCGACCATCGCGATCTCGAGGACTTCGTGCTCCTGCGTTCAGACGGCAATCCCACGTATCACCTGGGCGTCGTAGCTGATGATCTTGACCTGCGAATCTCGCACGTCATTCGCGGCGCTGACCATATTTCCAACACGCCGAAACAGATTTTGATGTACCAGGCACTGGAAGCCCCCATCCCCGTCTTCGCGCATCTGCCGCTGATTCTCGGTCCGGACAAGCAGCGCCTTTCCAAGCGGCATGGAGCGACTTCCGTGGGCGCCTATCGCGAGCAGGGCGTTCTGCCCGAAGCGTTGGTGAACTTTCTCGCCCTGCTGGGTTGGACGCCGCCCGGCCAGAAGGAAATCGTCCCCATCGAGGAGATGATCTGCGCCTTCAATCTTGCGGCAGTATCCAAATCCAATGCCGTTTTCGATCTCGAAAAGCTGGCGTGGATGAATAGCGAGTACATTCGTAATTTGCCCGCGGAGCGTCTGCTGCCTTTGGTGAAGCAAGAACTGTCAGTTGCGGGGCTCGAGCCTTATTTCGCTGCGAGAGACCAGGCGGAAGAGCAATTCCAGCAGGCGGTTTTTCTGCTGCAATCGCGGGCGCGTACGATTAAGGATTTTGCCGGGGCTTTCCGCGCCTTCTTCACGGACGACTTTCCATACGATCCTGAGGCGGTGAAGAAATTCTGGAAGGACGCAGCGGTTCCCGCGCTTCTGGGCGATCTCGCGGCGCGCCTGGCTGCCACCGAGGCGTTTGATTTGGCCGGCGCGGAGAGGGTCTTGCGCGCTTTGGCGGAAGAAAAAGGAGTGAAAGCCGGCGTGCTCATCAACGCCGCGCGGGTGGCGCTGACCGGCCAGGGCGTGGCGCCGGGATTATTTGATGTCATGCTGGTGCTGGGGCGTGACCGCGTCACCTCCCGGCTTAACCGTGCGGCAGATTCTATGAAATCTGGTTAGAGGTCTTTGGTGAGTTACTTGAGATGGTTGCCCGCCACCGGCTGCTCATCGTTGTCCTCTGGTTGCGTCAATCTTCTTGCGCAAAGTTTGATAGGTTTCAACGGCAACGATGGCCGCGGCGAAGACAGCCCCCACGGTGGTGATCACTTCTGTGGCGTTTT
>JASHTZ010000537.1 GCA_030040295.1 Terriglobia bacterium
AGCACTTCGCGGTATCTCCACAAGTCGGGCGCGCGCGACTTCAACGCCTGCGGAGTCAGCAAGGCCGACGCCCTCTTCAAGTCATATCGTGCAAACAACGTTGAACCGCAAGCGCACAGGTTGTGAACTTCATTGGCCGCATAGCGTTTCGAGCAGCGAGGGCATTCGAGATGGATGAGGAACGACATAGCGATTGAGTCTAGCAGAAGTGAGAATGCAGGAGTAGGCGGCGACTATTCAGCATATTGTTATCTTGCAGAACTGGAATTGGCAAGTTGGGACGCGGCAACTCACCATTCCTGCGCCGCGTTTCTGTTAGAATTACCTTTCATGCCCATTCGCCTCATTGCCCTCGACCTTGACGGCACGCTCGTCAACAGCCAGTGGGAAATCTCTGAAAAGGACCGCCTGGCCCTCGCGGCGGCGGCGGAGCGCGGAGTTCAGGTAGTCATCGTGACGGGGCGGCGGATTCGCGCGGCCGCGCCATACATCGCGCAAATTCCTTTCCCCGTCGCCGCCATCACCTCAAACGGCGCGCTGGTCCGCACGCCTGAGGGCGAGGTCGTTTACCGAAACTTTCTTTCGGGAAACATCGCCCTGCAAGTACTGGAAACCGTCAAAGCCTTTCGGCCCTACACAGTTGCCATTTTCGATCAGCCCGGGCGTGGCCAGGTGACCATGGAGGATTGCGCGATCCCCGAAGGCCCCCTGGGGTGGTACCTCAAAAACAGCCTGGATCAACTACTGCTCGTTCCCGACCTGCGGGACGCGATCAAATCGGACCCCGTGCAGATCATGATTGGCGGCCCGCCCGCGCGCATCGAGGGAGCGGAAGCGCTGCTGCGCCAATCCTCCGCCGAGCCCTCGGTGCAGCTTACCTGGACAAGGTATCCGGCGCGCAACCTCGCGCTATTTGACATCATGAACCGCGGATGCTCAAAAGGGCGCGCGCTGAATTTCTGGGCCAAGCATTGCGCCATCTCCCCCCGGCACGTTATGGCCATTGGCGATAATTTCAACGACCTTGAAATGCTCGAATTTGCGGGCCTGCCCGTGGTTATGGGCAACCACATCCAGGGGCTTCGCCGGCCAGGCTGGAAGGTGACTTCGCACTGCGATGAAAGCGGCGTGGCCTGCGCGATCGAGAAGTATGTCCTCAATGTCTGATCACTGTTGGTTGATGATCTCCGTGCCGGCAGGCGGCTGAAATTCGAAGAGCGAGCGCGAGAACGGCGGATTGCGCTCGATGTGCTGAAATTGAAACTCCATTCGCCCGTGATCCGGATAATCCACCACCAGCCGGCGCATATCGAATTCCGGACTCAATTCAATCAGCACGTCGGTGTATGCACCGGCGAACTCCTTCTTGGGGAATCCGCGCAGAACGTGGTCGCCGGGATCGTGTTCCAGCGCCGAATCAGCCATTTCCACGCGCGCAAAAACTCGCCTTAGGTTCAGCCGGGTGAGCAGCAGCTCGAAGGGAATGCGATAATCCCCGCTCGATTTCACGGGAGTGCGCGTGAGTTGATTCTCCTCGGGGACGTAAAACTGCACATCCTTGCCGTCGGAGACGAACAGCTTTTCCATCGGACGCTGGTAATCCCAGCGCATCAGGCCGCCGCGCGCAAAGATCACGCTTCCACTCTCAATGCGCGGCGTTCCGCCCAGCGTGTAGGTTTGAATGAATGAAGCGCGCAGGCTCTTTATATCGCGATAGCTCGATTCGAACTGCTGCACGTAGGCGTCGGCATCGGCAGTGGCAGGATTCTCCATCGTTTTGCCTCGCGCCAAGGAACAGGCAAGGGCGAGGGCCAGTAATAGTACGGGAGAATTTCGAATCGCGGCCTTCCCTTCACTTCCGAACCCGCAACCTCGGGCGATTTCCTTATGGCTTTTGCGCATTGACATGAGGTGAATTCGCCGCGAGCCGGGCAAGCGCGGCTTGCGCCTGCCGATTTTGCGGATCGACACTCAGGCCGGCGCGATACTGCTCGGCCGCTTCGGCGTTGCGCCCTTGCGCGGCGAGAACCGCCGCCAGCCCGAAACGCCCATGGGCATCGAATCCGTCCAGATTCACCGCCTGGCGAAAATCAACTTCCGCCGCAGCGCGGTCTCCGCGGCGCACGGCAATCTCCCCGAGCGCATCGAAGGCTTCCGGATTGGCGATGCTTGCCACAGAAGCCTGAAACTGCGCTTCAGACGCTGGCAGGTTCCCCGCGTGCAAATAAAACTCTCCCAGGTCATTCCTTGCCCCGACGCTCAAAGGCGACAGAGCCACGGCGGCTCGAAATTGCAGCTCCGCCGCGGCGGTGTTTCCCGCGGCTTCATAGATCCGGCCGAGATTCAAGTGCGGGTCCGCGTAGTTCGGCCGCAAGCGCATGGCCTGCCGGAAATAGTCAATGGCCCGGCCGTTCTCTTTCCTCCCCAGGCATACCAGCCCGAGGTTATTCAAGAGCTGCGAGCTTTTCGGAGTGACGGCGAGCGCCTGCTTCCACTCGCGCTCCGCGGCTTCCGGCTGCCCACGATTCCAGTATACCGCGCCGAGATTCAGGCGCAGGCTGGCGGCCTCCGGGACATCCGCGAGGGTAACGCGATAATAGGTTTCGTCGTCGCGCCAATCTCGGTTGCGAATGACAATGCGAGCAATCGCCAGCGTCGCGAGCGTCCCGAGAAAAGCCGCAAACC
>JASHTZ010000538.1 GCA_030040295.1 Terriglobia bacterium
ACCTTTCACGCCAAGGCGGTGCTGTTTGCCTCGGGCGGCTGCGGCAAGATGTTTCGAGTCAGTTCCAACGCCCACTCGCTCACAGGCGATGGCATGGCGGTGGTTTACCGCCGGGGAATTCCGCTGGAGGACATGGAATTCTTCCAGTTTCACCCCACCGGCATTTACAAAATGGGAATTCTGCTGAGCGAGGCGGCGCGCGGCGAGGGCGCCATCCTCCGCAATAAGCTGAATGAGCGCTTTATGGAGCGCTACGCGCCCACGCTGCTCGACCTCGCCCCGCGGGACATGGTTTCGCGCGCCATTTATCGCGAAATTCGCGAAGGGCGTGGAATCGACGGCAAGAATTACGTTCACCTGGACATGACTCACCTGGGCAAAAAAGTTCTGGATGAGAAGCTGCCCGACATCACTGAATTCGCCCGGACCTATCTGGGCGTTGAGCCTCTCACCGACCAGGTGCCGATCCAGCCCACGGCCCACTACGCGATGGGCGGGATTCCCACCGACGTGGAAGGCCGCGTGGTGATCGACGAAAAGAACACTCCCTTGCCGGGACTCTACGCGGCGGGCGAAGTGGCCTGCGTTTCCGTACACGGTGCAAACCGCCTGGGAACCAATTCGCTGGTGGATATTCTGGTATTCGGCCGCCGCGGCGGCCGCCACGCCGCGAAATTTATCCATGAGAACGATTGGGCACCACTGCCGGCCCAGCCCGAGTCCGCCTCTCGCGACATGGTGAGCCGGGTGCTGAACTCCACCGGCAAGGAGCGCGCGGCCGACATTCGCGATACACTTCAGGACGAAATGATGGACAAAGCCTCAGTGTTTCGCGACGCGCAAGGGCTGACCGCACTGCGGAAGAAACTGGGTGAATTGCGCGAGCGGTATCGCCAGGTGAAGTCGGAGGACCGCGGGGCGCACTACAACACCGAGTTGCTCGAGGTCATTGAGCTTGGCTGCCTGCTCGATCTCGCCGAGGTGCTGGTGGAAAGCGCTCTGGCGCGTGAAGAGAGCCGCGGCGGGCACTATCGAGAGGACTTTCCCAAACGGGATGACGCAAATTGGCTGAAGCACACGCTCGCGTACCAGACTTCCAATGGAATTGAGCTCAAGTTCAAGCCCGTGGTCATTACCAGGTTCCAGCCCATGGAGCGCAAGTACTGAATCGATTCGCAGGAGTTGATGATGCAAGTTACCTTGAAGATCAAGCGCTTTAACCCCGACAAAGATAAGGAACCCTGGTGGGGCGAATACAAGTTTGATGCAGAGCCCACTGACCGCCTGCTTGACGCTTTGAACCACGTAAAGTGGTATATCGATGGGACGCTGACGTATCGCCGTTCGTGCGCCCACGGAGTTTGCGGCTCCGACGCGATGCAAATCAATGGGCGGAACCGGCTGGCCTGCAAAGTGCTGCTCAACAGCCTGGGCAGCACGATTACTATCGAACCGCTGCGCGGCTATCGCGTCATCAAGGACCTGCTGGTGGATATGGACGCCTTTCTTGCCAAATATCGCAGCGTGAAGCCCTACCTGATCACTCATGGGCTTGATCCTGAGAAAGAGCGCTTGCAGTCGCCCGAGGACCGCGAGAGGTTTGATGACACCACCAAGTGCATTTTGTGCGGAGCTTGCACCTCAGGCTGCCCATCGTTTTGGGCCGACGGCGAGTATATTGGACCCGCAGCAATCGTCAACGCGCACCGCTTCCTGTTTGACTCCCGCGACGAAGGCGGCGAAGAGCGAATGGAAGTTTTGAATACCCTGGAGGGTGTGTGGCGCTGCCGCACCATCTTCAATTGTGTGGAAGCTTGCCCGCGCGACATTAACGTAACGCGCGCTATTGGCGAGGTTAAGAAAGCTCTGCTCTACCGGAAGGTTTAAGTTCCCTACTTAAGATGCTCGTCGAGAAAAGTCAAAGTGCGCTGCCAGGCATCCTCGGCGGCGCCTTCCCGGTATCCCAGCGTATTTCCGGAATTCTCAAAAGCATGGCTCGCGCCGGGGTAGACTTTTACTTCAATGGATTTCTGCGCGCTCTGCATGGCGTTCTCGAAGGCCTCGATGTCGCTGGGGGGAGTGCTGCGGTCCTCCGAGCCGAAAATCGCCAGCACCGGGGCGCGAATATTCCGGATCTCCGCCGGGTCGGCGGGCAGGGGAGCATAGTTTATGACGCACGCGGCGAGAAAAAGGTCATTTTCAGCGAGCAGCAGCGACCACTTTCCCCCTGCTGACCAGCCGATGGAGCCGATCTTTTCTTTATTCACATTCGGCAGCGTCGTTAGAAAATGCAGTGCAGCTTCCATGTCGCGCAGGGCGCGTTCCGGAGGCGTGCTCACCATTAGGTCGTAGGCGTATTCAGGATCGTAGGCCACTTTGCCGCGGTAAAGGTCCACGGCAATGGCCGCGTAGCCGTGTTCCGCCAGCCTGCGAGTCTGTGCCTTCACCCAGTCCGTTAACCCCCAATCTTCATGGATAACCACGATTCCTGGATGTTTCCCGGCTGACTCGGGAACGGCCAAATAACCGCCGATGGTTTCAGTGCCGCTGGGAAATGTGACGTCCTGGACTTTGATGGTGAGGGCGTAGGCGTTTGCGGCGATGGCAAGAAGGCTCAAAGCCGCGAGTGCGATAATTTGGCGCATTCCCAAACCTAAATGAAACTAACCTCGCCGGGATTCCCCGGCGGTGACATTATACTTTAGAGGAGCGCACGCTTGTCGCTGCTTTCCTGGCTGCAACCATCCTGCGCAGCGGGGAAGAAATACGCCCGTGCTGCCGTCAAGCAACCCAAATAGGATTCCACCAATCGAACCGCAGAGTCGGGTTTCCGGCTGCGGAGGGGAACGCGTTCTGTGAGCCGAAATTTCCCTTGACAAGCATTCCCGCCATCCGCTATAAGGAAAGTATATTTATACAGAGTCTGCATAAATATTCTATAAGGAGATGTGAGGTAGACGGAAGCATTGGACACGGTGATTGAGTTAAAAGCTTCGCAGGGAGCCGGGCAGGATGCTCCGACGCAGGGAGTGGTTCAAGCCGCGGTCATTGGCGCCACCGGCTACGCGGGATGCGAGCTTTTGACCATCCTCTCCCGTCATCCCGCCGCCTCCGTGACCTGCCTGATGTCGTCCGGTAGGGACGGCAAGAGGGCGATGCCCATCGAAGATTCCCACCCCAAGTTGCGCGGGCGTTTTTCCGTGCTCTGCGAACCCCTGGACATCGAACAGATTATCAGAGCCGGTCCGGATGTGGTTTTCCTGGCGACGCCGCACGAAACCTCGCACCAGATTGTGCCGAAACTTCTCGATGGCGGGTTGCGCGTCATCGACCTGAGCGCTGCTTTCCGCCTGAGAGATCAGTCCGCCTATTTGCAGTGGTACGATTTTGAACATCACGCCGGTAAGACTCTGGCGGAGGCGGTCTACGGAATTCCGGAATTTGATGCGCCGCGGGTTGCCCGGGCGCGGCTGATCGCGAATCCGGGTTGCTACCCAACCTCCGTCATTCTGGCGCTCGCTCCCTTGTTGAAAGCCGGATGGGTGAACGTCAGCGCGGGAATCGTCGCCGACTCGAAATCCGGAGTCACCGGGGCCGGGCGCAAGCCCACGGA